>NZ_QULS01000009.1:629-115168 GCF_003482185.1 Faecalibacterium sp. OM04-11BH | reverse complement strand
TCTGGTTCTCTTTTGGTGTCAAAAGAGAACATCCCTCGGCAGCATCCTCCTGCCCCAGCGGAGGGCATTTCAAATCGTTCACCCCGTCAGCCAGCAGAGCTGCTGCACGGTAAGGCGGGGCTGCAAGGCGCGGTTGACCGCACACGCCAGCAGCGCCGCGCCGTGGGCGATGACGCTGTCCAGCGCCCGGGGCGTGACCACAAGGTCTGCGCCCTCCTGCGCTTGCATCAGGGTGGGGATGCCCGCCGCCACCACCGGCACGCCTAAGGTATCCCGGGTCAGGTGGCGGGTGTGGTCGGTTTGCGCCGGGTAAAGCCCCGAGTCCGAAAACTGCACCGTGCGCCCCAGCCGCTGCCCCTCGGCAGAGCAAAGACTGTCCACGCAGACCACCGCCGCCGGGCGCAGCTGCCCCACCAGCGCCGCCGCCAGCTGCTGAAGCGAAAGCCCGGTGGCTGCCGCCACCCCGGGCGCAACGGCTGCCACCGGGCGCAAGCCCCGCACCGGTGGAGCAGCGCCCGCGCCCATGGTGACAAGGATGTGCTGCACCGTGCGCGGGCCAAGGGCATCGGCGGTGATACGGCGGTTGCCCACCCCCAGCACCAGCACAGGGCCTTTGGGCGGCAAAAGAGCGCGCAGCTCCCGGGCGCACACCTCAATGACGGCGGCGTCCCGCTCGTCCAGCACGCTGACGCTGGGCATTTCCAGCGTGACATACCTGCCCCGGGGGCGGCTGAGCCCCTCGCGGGCAACTTCTACCCGCGTTACCGTCACCCCGCCGTGGCGGGCGGTGGCCAGCCGCACCCCTGCGGGCAGGGGCTGCGCCGCGCCGCTGAACAGCTCGTCGGCCATATCCGTAGTACGCATTTCCACACTCTCCGTTCCTTTTTGGGGCAAAAGCCCGCTTTCTTGCCGGAAAGTATGGGAAAAATAAAACTTTTCCAAACAAAAATCAAAAAAACGCTTGCGCTGGTACGCGAAATATGGTATCATAGGGTGCGCTGTTATAGGTAGCCAAGGAGGTGGAACGAATGCCTAACATCAAATCTCAGAAGGACCGCGTCGTGCAGGCTGCTGCAGAGCAGGCTCACAACAAGGCCATTAAGACCAACCTGAAAACAGTCGTCAAGAAGGCAGACGCTGCCATCGATGCGAATGCCGCTGACAAGGACGCAACCGTCCTGGCTGCTGTTTCCGCGATCGACAAGGCTCGCGCTAAGGGTGTCATCAAGAAGAACACCGCCAGCCGCAAGATCAGCCGTATGGCAAAGCGTGCTAACAAGAACGCTTGATCGCGCAGTTTGATTGACGAACAAAACCTCTGTACCGGGTATCCGGCACAGGGGTTTTTGTTTTTTCTGCCGTTATGTCCCGCACAGTGCGGCAAGGCTTTGCCGCTGCACCGGCTGTAGCAGCTGCTCCGGCGGCAGGGGCTGCGGCGGCACCATCCACCACACCGCCCACGCTGCAGGGACCACCGCCGCCAGCATAAGCCCCGGGTACAAAAGTGCCGGCTCGTGCAGCCACGGGCTGCCCGGCGGCAGCACCAGCGCCGTGCACAGGCACAGCGCTGCCCACAGCTCCCACAATACGGTCTGTCCGCTGTGTTTCATGCGCTTCACCTCCGTTTTGCCCCCAGTTTACCAGCCGCCGGGCGCAAAATATAGCGAAGCAGCGCAGGCAAGCAGCACTTTCCCGCAAGCCGCAAACGCATCCCATTATTCAGTTCTGGTCATGGCTTTTGCCCACAAGGCTGCACACCACGCCGCAGACAAGGCTTGCGGTGATGCCCGCAGAGGCAGCAGTCAGCCCGCCGGTCAGGATGCCGATGGCCCCCTTTTCCGCCACGGCGGTGCGCACCCCCTTTGCCAGCAGATGCCCAAAGCCCAGCAGCGGCACGCTCGCCCCCGCACCGGCAAACTCTGCCAGCGGCGCATACAGCCCCACCGCCGAAAGTACCACTCCCGCCACCACATAGCCGGTCAGGATGCGGGCCGGGGTCAGCTTTGTCAGGTCGATGAGCAGCTGCCCCACCGCGCAGAGGACACCGCCTATTAAAAATGCCCACAGATAGTTCATTTCAGCTCTCCTTTTCCGGTGCGGTCAGTTCCACCAGATGTGCCACCGCCGGGATGCTCTCCTTCTGCAAAAAGGTGGTCTGGCTCATCAGCGCCCCGGTGGCGATGAACAGCACCCGGCGGCTGCCGCGGCGCAATAGCTTTGGCAGGATATGTGCGCAGAGCACGGCGGCGCAGCAGCCCGCGCCCGAACCACCGCTCTTTACCCGCTGCTCCTCGGCATCGTAAAGCAGACAGCCGCAGTCCGCGTGGTTTTTCAGCAGCAGACCCTCTGCTGCCAACAACTCCCGCAGCATCTGACTGCCTACCAGCCCAAGGTCGCCGGTGTAGATGCAGTCAAAATCCCGCAGTTCTGCATGGGTATCGGCAAGATAATGCAGCAGCGTGGCGGCTGCTGCCGGTGCCATGGCTGCGCCCATGTTGTTGATATCCTTGATGTTATAGTCCTGCACCCGGCCAAGGGTTGCGGCGGCAATGCCCACCCCCTGCCCTGCCGGACGCAGCAGGCAGCACCCGGCGGCGGTAGCCGTCCACTGCGCGGTAGGGGTGCGCACCGCGCCGTAACTCAGCGGGGTGCGGAACTGACGCTCTGCCGCGCAGAAATGGCTGGAGCTCATGGTCAACAGGTTCTGTGCCGCCCCGCTGCTGCACAGTGCCGCGCCCAGCGCCAGCGCCTCGGCCATGGTGCTGCACGCGCCGAACAGCCCCGCAAAGGGCACGCCCAGCTCCCGCAGCGCGTAGCCGGAGGCGGTGCACTGCGCCTGCAAGTCCCCTGCCAGCGCAAGGTCTACCCGCTCTGCGGGCAGAGACGCCTTTTGCAGGCAGAGCCGCGCCGCCCGCAGCTGCAACTGCTTTTCGGCGGCTTCCCAGCTGCGCTGTCCCAGCCGGTTGTCGGTGGTCAGTTCATCAAAGCCCGCCGCCAGCGGGCCATCGCTCTCTTTTTTGCCGCCCACCGCCGCCTGTGCGGCGATGACCGGCGGGGTGTGGAACAACAGGGTATCGCCCCGACGCTCTGTCATAAAAAATTTCTCCCTTTCTGCAAAAAATGCCCCGGAACGTGCTATACTGTTGCTGCGGCGCTGCAATATCCGGCGGGGCTGTTCCGTATTATAGGATAGAAGCCCCCAGCAGCCACAGCACCGCACCGTACACCACCGCCGCCAGCGTGCCGTACACGATGACCGGCCCGGCGATGAGGAACATCTTGGCTCCCGTGCCCGTCACCCGGCCTTCGGCCTTGAACTCGATGGCCGCGCTGACCACCGCGTTGGCAAAGCCGGTGATGGGCACCAGCGACCCCGCCCCGGCCTTTGCCGCCAGCTTCTGGTACCAGCCCAGCGTGGTCAGCACCGCCGAGAGCAAAATCAGGGTGCAGCTGGTCAGGGTGCCCGCCGTTTCGGCGTCCGCGCCCTGCCGCAAAAACTGCTGGCGCAGCCCTTCGCCCAGCAGGCAGATGCCGCCGCCTACACAGAACGCCCACAGGCAGTCTGCCAGAAGCGGCGAATGCGGCCCTGCCTTTTGCACCCGGCGTGCGTATTCCTGCGCTGTCATCTTCATCTTCCCGCGCCCCCTTTTGCGGATAGTCTGCCCGGGGCGGCGGGTGCTTATCCTTTTTTGCGAAAGAAGGTATAGTCTATGCGTTCTTCCCATCATCGCAACCATCACGCCCGCCGTCTGCTCTGCCTGACGGCGCTGGCCTGTTTTGTGGCGGGCGGCGCTGCCTACGCCTGCACCCGCAAAGCTGCGGTGCCGCAGCTGCCCGAGCTGCCTGCCGAGAGCCTTGCGCAGCCTGCAAGCGCCCTGCCCGAAACGCCAGTGCAGCAGCCCGCCGAAAACGGCGTGCAGCAGAGCACCCTTACCGCCGCACAGGCACAGGCCATCCTGGACGACCCCCGTATGATCCTTGTCAACCGCACCCACCCGATAACGGAGGACTACCCCGTCGAGACCAAGGAATGCGGCTCGGCTACCGCCATCAACAAGACTTTGCAGACCGAAGCCGCCGATGCCTTTCTCTCCATGCAGGCCGCTGCCGCCAAGGACGGCGTGGATGTGCGGATGCAGAGCGGCTACCGCAGCGTCAGCTACCAGAAAAAGCTGTACGACAACAAGACCCAGTACTACCGTGATAAGGGTCTGAGCGAAGCCGCCGCCCGGGAAAAGGCGGCTGCCATCGTCAACCCGCCGGGCTGCTCCGAGCACAACTGCGGCCTTGCCGCCGACCTGAACAGCCCGGAGCACACCACCCTTGACACCGGCTTTGCCGACACCGCCGCTTTCCGCTGGCTGTGCGAGAACGCAGAGCAGTACGGCTTTATCCTGCGCTACCCCAAGGAAGCCGAAAGCGTGACCGGCATCACCTACGAGCCGTGGCACTGGCGCTATGTAGGCCCGGAAAACGCCGCCCTGCTCAACCGGAGCGGCCTGTGTCTGGAGGACGCCATCGCCGTTTTGCAGCGCATTGCCGCCGGGGAGACCGTGACCGGTTAAAATCCGATGAAAACTGCATGGAAATCAATATTCCGAATGATGGCTTCCCCCGGTCGGGGGAAGCTGTCACCGTAGGTGACTGATGAGGGTGCGCCTTTAGCTGCTGCCCGCGGGAAATTACCCCTCATCCGGCGCTACGCGCCACCTTCCCCCCAAGGGGTGAAGGCTCTTGTCCCGGGGCAAACTACAAAAAGGATTTTCGTGAAAACCCTGTGGGGTGCGTTGCAATTTACCTGCTGTTATGGTAAGATAAGTACAGTCTGCCCGTGTGCGCAATACCGCCCCGGGCTGTGACAAATGAATTCAACAAAAGAAGGAATATTTTATGATAAACCGCACAAAACTTTCTGTGATCGCCGTCAGCGCCGTGCTGGCTGTTGCCCTGACCGGCTGCGGCGGCAGCGCTTCTTCCGCGCCGTCCTCCGTGTCCAGCGCCTCTGCCTCTGCACCGGCTTCCAGCACTGCCGCCCCGGCGGCGGATACCGCTGAAAACGGCACCGCCGATCTGGGCAGCGCCGTGGAGACCCTGCTGGCTGCCAACCCCATCTCCAACCAGTTCGAGATCGCCGCCATGAACATCGAGTACGACTTCGGCCTGAAGGCGGAGGACGTAGCCGCCTACAAGGGCGTGAAGAGCAATGACAACGGCGACGCCGGCCTTGTGCTGGTGGTGGAAGCCGCTTCCGGCAAGGCACAGGACGTGGTGACCGCACTGGAAAGCTACAAGCAGGATCAGGTGGCTTTCTACGGCAACTACGCCGAGTTTGCACAGGCACAGAGCAACGTGGAAAACGCCATCATCTCCTCCAAGGGCGACCGAGTGGTCATGGTGATCGCCTCCAACGAGTGCTCCGCAGACCTGAACAGCGCTGTGGACAGCGCCCTGAACAGCTGAATCTGATCTTCCGAGCCGGTGCCATCTGCGGCATCGGCTTTTTTCAGTAGAAAGCCCCTGATGAGGGGTATTTCTGCTGAAGCTGCGCCCGCATCCGTCATGCCACCTTCCCCCGACCGGGGGAAGGCTGAGTTTGTAATTCCGTGTAAAAAAGGAGGCTGACCCCTTGGTTTTCAGCACCATCATCTTCCTGTTCCGCTTTTTGCCCATCACGCTGGCGCTGTACTATCTTGCCCCCGCAAAACTGAAAAACACCGTGCTGTTTTTGTGCAGTCTGGTGTTCTACTGCTGGGGCGAGGTGCGCTTTTTCCCGGTCATGGTGGCGCTTATCCTCATCAACTATCTCAGCGGCCTTGCCATCGAACATTTTGATGCAAAGCCCGCGCTGCGCCGCTTTTTTCTGCTGGTGGCGCTCATTGGCAGCTTAGGGATGCTGTTCTACTTCAAGTACGCAAACTTTGTGCTGCGCAGCGTGAATGCCCTGCTGGGCACCGCCTTTGCCGAAATTCAGGGCATCGGCACCCTGCCGCTGGGCATCAGCTTCTACACCTTCCAGACCCTTTCCTACTCCATCGACGTCTACCGCCGGGATGTAAAAGCCGAGCGCAATATCATCGACTTCGGCGCTTATGTGGTCATGTTCCCGCAGCTCATCGCGGGGCCTATCGTCAAGTACCGGGACGTCTCCGACCAGCTGCACGTCTACAAGCACCGCTATAACTTCAAGCAGATTGAAGAGGGCATGACCCTGTTCACCTTCGGTCTTGCCAAAAAGGTGCTGCTGGCGGACGCCGTGGGCGCACTGTGGACGGATATCATCGGGGTAGCCGACAGCCCCTCCACCACCTTTGTGGGTCTGGCAAATGCTTCCACCCCGCTGGTGTGGCTGGGCATCATCGCATACAGTTTGCAGCTGTACTTCGATTTCTCCGGTTACTCCCTCATGGGCATCGGCATGGGCAAGATGCTGGGTTTCGACTTCCCCGCAAACTTCAACTACCCCTATATCTCCGCTTCCATCACCGAGTTCTGGCGGCGCTGGCACATGACCCTGTCCGGCTGGTTTAGGGAGTATGTGTATATCCCGCTGGGCGGCAACCGCAAGGGGCTCAAGCGGCAGATCCTGAACCTGTTTATCGTGGAGCTGCTCACCGGCATCTGGCACGGCGCGAACTGGAACTTTATCTGCTGGGGCCTTTACTACTTTGTGCTGCTGGCGGTCGAAAAGCTGTTCCTGCTGCCCTACCTGAAAAAGGGCAAGGTGTGGCCGCATTTCTACACCCTGTTCCTCGTGGTGGTAGGCTGGGCGATGTTCGTGGGCAACGACACCGGCGTGTCCTTCGGGCTGCTGTTCCAAAAGCTCTTTGTCCCCTCCGGCGGGGTGTCGCCGCTGTATTTCCTGCGGAATTACGGCGTGCTGCTGGCGGTAAGCGTGGTGTGCTGCACCCCGCTGATCGAAAAGCTGTGGGATGTGCTGCGCAAGAACGCAGTTACCCGCTGCGCCGCCATCCTGACGCTGCTGGTGGTCTCCACCGCCTATGTGGTGGGCAGCACCAACAGCCCGTTCCTGTATTTTAACTTTTAAGGAGGCGGGAAGATGTCCAAACACGAGAAAAAGACCTCCTCCCTTTTGCACTACCCGGTGCTGGTGGTGTTCAGCCTGTTTTTCATCGGGCTGTTCGCGCTGGATATGGTCACCCCGGATCGCAGTTACAGCGAGCTGGAGAATACCACCCTGAGCCAGCGCCCAGCGCTGACCCAGTTCACTGCCAAGGGGCTGAACAGCTACTTTACCGCCTACACCAAATACGTCAAGGATCAGGTGGCGGGGCGCGACCAGTGGATCAGTCTGCAGAGCGTGGTGGAGACCACTCTGCTGCAAAAGCAGCAGAACGGCGGCATCCTGCTGGGCAAGGAGCACATGATGTTCCCCCGCACCTACGGGCTGCTTTCCAGCGAGGAGCGCACCCTGCCCAAAAACACCGCAGCGCTCACCAGCCTGTGCCAGCGCTACCCGGGCAAGGTGAATGTACTGGTGGCACCCGCTGCCAGCGATATTTATAAAGAGAACGTGCCCGCCAACGCCCCCCTGCTGGACGAGGACGGCTACCTTGACCAGCTTTCCGCTGCGGTGCAGGCGGCCGGCGGCAGCTTTGTGGACGTGCGCCAGACCCTTACCGCCCACAAGAGCGAGTATATTTATTACCGCACCGACCACCACTGGACGAGCCTTGGCGCTTACTACGCTTACAGCCAGCTGTGCGATGCCCTTGGCCTTACCCCCTTTGATACCGCCGCCCACACTGCGCTGACTGCCGATGGCTTTTACGGCACCCACTACGCCAAGGCGCGCACATGGAACGCCGTGCCGGACGTGATCACCTACTACGACCTTGACAACACCCTGACGGTCTGGAACGTGACGGCGGCAGGCCAGCCCGCCGAGGGGCAGACCACCGGCCTGTACGACACGGAGAAACTCGCCGTCTATGATAAATATGCCATGTTCCTGCACGGCAACAACGGTTTAAGCCGGGTGCAGGGCAACGGCAGCGGGCGCATCCTTGTCATCAAGGACAGCTACGCCAACTGCTTTGTGCCCTACCTGACCGCCAACTACGCCGACATTGACGTGGTGGATTTCCGCAACTACAACTACGGCTTGGACAAGCTGATCGCTGATAACAGCTACGACCAGATCCTTGTGCTGTACAATTTTGACAGTTTCAAGAGCGACCCCTACCTCTACCGCGCCGGGGTGACGGGGTAAAATAACCAAATGCCGAAATTATTGCAGTCTATTTTCACAAATTTATAGCTGCAATTTCATGCGTCCCGCCAGTTTTTGCACAGATGTGCCAAAACCCCTTGATAAAATCCGACCACTGTTGTAGAATGACCATATAGAGAACAATGCTCTATCGGCCTTGGGTATGGACGCCGGGGAATCGGGATGCAATGCGGCATTCCCCCTTGACAAAGGAGTATTGAAGATGAAAAAGATGAATTATCCCGCAGATTATGCGGTACTTTCCAACGAAGAAATGACCTATACCACCGGCGGCGGCGCAGTGGATAATGCTGCCGGTCTCGCCACTACCGCCGCAACGGTCGTAGGTGCTGTGGTGCTGGCCTCCAGCTATATCTGGGGCATCAAGCAGGCACGCACCTGGCTGCAGCAGGACGGCAACAAGGACGGCAACTTCTTTACCGTGATGGGCCGTGCCACCGATGCCATTGCTGCCGATATGGGCAAATCTGCCGGCAACTTTGTACGGGACGCCGTTTCCGCCACCATGGTAGTGGCACTGGCTCCCCTGAGCGCCATTCTGCTGGTCGTGCGCTGAGACCCTTTATTCAGAAAAAACGGTGCGTTTGGATACACCGTTTTGGATAGCTTTGTTTCAAAAGGAGTGTTATTATGGAAAAAATGATGATGCCCGCGTATTACAACGTCCTGTCCACTGAGGAAATGACCTACACCGAAGGCGGCGCTACTGCTACCATGTCTGAGGCTCTGCTGTGCTGGCTGATTCCTCCGTACGGCTGGTTCAAAGGCGTGACCGCTGTCCGCGACTACCGCCGTAAGAACCCCAACACTTGGATGGAGAAGGGTCTGGATGCTCTGGCTACTGATATGGAGAAGAGCACTGCCAACACCATCCGCGACCTCGCCTGCGCTGCATGGTTCGTCACTTCAACCGCTTCTGGTGTCGGTCTGGTCATCAACGCAGCGATCATCCTGCTCTGATCCATCTTATCTCATAAGACGGATCGGAGTACACCAAAGAACAAAGCAGGCGGAGGCGCTGCCCGAAAGGGCAGCGCCTCCGCTGTTTTTGTGGTTTCAAACGCAAAAAACGGCGGCACGCTCCGATGGAACGCGCCGCCGTTTGGTTTTTTATAATACAATCGACCCGGGTATCGTGCCTTTTTTCAGCAAGCGGTATCTCCAAAAAATGGTTTTACTGTATTGGGCGAAAGCCCGCTGCGCTGTGCTTTCTCCTGTTCGTAGGTCACACGGGTCGCTTCCTCCACAAAGGCTCTGACCTCCGGCGTTGCCGTAGACCATGTAACATTGAAACGGCGACAAATCTGATAAAACGTGCGATAAAACGCCTCCCGTTCCGGGTCACGCTGGAAATACTCTTTTGCATCCATCGAAAACACCTCACTTCAAATACGTCACAAAGATATTCATAGCCGCCTCGCCAGACAGTTCATAACGCGGCGCTCCGCCAAAACTCGGCAGTGGGCACGCGCCATAATCCCGGATATAGTGTTCTGCCAATTCCGGAACCTTTGCTTCAAATGTGACCGTCCCGCCACATCCATGATCGATCGACAGCTTGATACCGTAGGCAATCAAAACCCGTCCGATTCCCTGATATCTTTTGGAATGACCAACAATTGTCGGGTTGCTTTCCGGCTGGCTTTCAATATAGGTGATGTGCACCATCACATCATTTTCCAGTATTTCATACGCTGCCAGTGCAACCAATTCGCCATCCGTTGTTTTTAACGCATACTTTTCAAAAGCATCCTTCTGGATATAGGCAGACATCCAACTCGTCTGCCATACAGGCTCTTTTTCCGTCTGTGCCGCATCTGCTTTTTTCATGCGTGTGATCCGCACACCTATTTTCTGTTCATCATCTGTTTTCAGAATAAACGGTATAAACCTTGCCATATAAACCTCTTTCCCAAATGCGACGTCCCGAATCATCAGTTATATTATACTCGATTCTGTGTAGATTTTCAACAAAAACAAAAATCCCCTGAGCTGATGTTCCCGGCAGTTCAGGGGATCTCATATCTTATGCGTTGAACATATCCTTCAGCTTTTTGAAGAAGCCCTTACGCTTTTCGTAGTTTTCTTCTTTCAAAGTGCCCTCAAATTTTTTCAGGGCATCGCGCTGGGTCTTGTTCAGCTTTTTGGGGATCTCCACCTCGCACTTGACGTACATATCGCCGCGGCCACGGCCGTTCAGGTACTGGATGCCCTTGCCGCGCAGGCGGAAGGTGGTGCCGCTCTGGGTGCCCTCGGGCACGGTGTACTCCACCTTGCCGTCAATGGAGGGTACGGTGACGCTGTCGCCCAGCACAGCCTGACTGTAAGTGATGGGCACGGTGACCCACACATCGTATCCGTCGCGCTGGAACACCTCGCTGGGGCGCACGCTGACCATGACGATGACATCCCCGGCGGGGCCGCCGTTGGTACCGGCATCGCCCATGCCGCGCAGTGCAAAGCTCTGGTCGTCGTCGATGCCCATGGGGATGGACACCTCCAGCGTCTTTTTGGTAGCCACCTTGCCGCTGCCGTGGCAGACCTTGCAGGGGTTCTTTACCAGCTTGCCCTTGCCGCCGCAGCGGGAGCAGGGCTGCTGGGTCTGCATCACGCCAAAGGGGGTGCGCTGCTGGCGGATGACAAAGCCGCGTCCGCCGCAGTCCGGGCAGGTCTCGGGGCTAGTACCGGCGGCGCAGCCGGAGCCGTGGCACGCAGTACACTCCTGCTGACGGGTGATGGTAATGTTCTTCTTGCAGCCGTGCACGGCCTCGTCAAAACTCAGGGTGATGCGCACCCGGATGTCCTGACCCTTGCGGGGGGCGTTGGGATTTGCCTGACGGGACGAGCCGCCGAAGCCGCCAAAGCCGCCGCCGAAGATATCGCCAAAAATGTCGCCCAAGTCCACACCGTCGCCGCCAAAACCGCTGAAGCCGCCGGGGCCGCCGCCGTTCTGTGCTGCATAAGTGGGGTCAACACCGGCAAAGCCGTACTGGTCGTACAGCTGGCGCTTTTTCGGGTCCGAAAGCACCTCGTTTGCCTCGTTGATCTCCTTGAACTTTGCCTCGGCGTCCTTATCGCCGGGGTTATAGTCCGGGTGGTACTTCATGGCAAGCTTGCGGTATGCCTTTTTGATCTCGGCATCGCTTGCCCCCTTGGATACCCCCAGCACTTCGTAATAATCACGCTTTTCCTGTGCCATATCCACTCACCTCTCCAACCTCTCCCGTCACGGTCTTTCTCCGCCGAAACCCTCTCAGGCGCTGCCGCGCCAGCTCCCCCGAGGGGGGAGCTTAGACCGAGAAGGGAAACTTGTCCTCACCGCCAAAAGCTCGCCCATCGGGAGAGCTGGCATTGCGAAGCAATGACTGAGAGGGTTTACATTCTATAAACCAGCAAGAGCCGCTCCGGCCTAAACCGGAGCGGCTTTTGCTCTATTGCGCGTGTGCCCGCCGGTTTGGCCGGACACAGCGCTTTGTGTCAAACTTAGACTTCCTTGAAGTCGGCATCCACAACGCCGTCATCGTTGGGCTTTGCGTTGGCTGCGCCTGCGTCGGCACCGGGCTGTGCACCGGCGGCCTGCTGTGCGGCAGCGGCTGCCTGATACATCTTCTCGAACACCTGGCTCAGGGCTTCCTGCTTTGCCTTGATGTCGTCCACGTTGCCGGACTGGACAGCGGTCTTCAGGTCAGCAAGCTTTGCCTCGGCATCGCTCTTCACGTCTGCGGGCAGCTTGTCGCCGTTCTCCTTCAGCATCTTCTCGGTCTGGAACACCATCTGGTCGGCACCGTTGCGGATATCGACCTCTTCACGCTTCTTCTTATCGTCGGCAGCAAACTGCTCAGCTTCCTTCACAGCCTTGTCGATGTCCTCCTTGGACATATTGGTAGAAGCGGTGATGGTGATGTTCTGCTCCTTGCCGGTGCCCAGATCCTTAGCGCTGACCTTCACGATGCCGTTGGCATCGATATCGAAGGTAACTTCGATCTGAGGCACGCCACGGGGAGCCGGAGCAATGCCGTCCAGATGGAACACACCCAGACTCTTGTTGTCGCGGGCAAACTCACGCTCGCCCTGCAGCACGTTGACCTCAACAGAGGGCTGGTTGTCGGCTGCGGTGGAGAATACCTGACTCTTGTGGGTGGGGATGGTGGTGTTGCGGTCGATGATCTTGGTGCACACGCCGCCCAGAGTCTCAATACCAAGGCTCAGCGGGGTGACATCCAGCAGCAGCAGACCCTTCTTCTCGCCGTTCAGAACGCCGCCCTGAATAGCAGCACCGACAGCCACGCACTCATCGGGGTTGATGCCCTTGAAGGGCTCGCAGTTCAGTTCCTTCTTCACGGCGTCGTAGACAGCGGGGATACGGGTAGAACCACCGACCATCAGCACCTTCTTCAGGTCGGAAGCGCGCAGACCTGCATCCTGCAGAGCCTTGCGCACGGGGGTCATGGTACGATCGACCAGATCAGCGGTCAGCTCGTTGAACTTTGCGCGGGTCAGGGTCATATCCAAGTGCTTGGGGCCGGTAGCATCGGCGGTGATGAAGGGCAGGTTGATCTGGCTGCTCATTGCGCTGGACAGCTCGATCTTAGCCTTCTCGGCAGCTTCCTTCAAACGCTGTGCAGCCATCTTGTCCTTGCGCAGGTCGATGCCGTTCTCGGTCTGGAAGGCGTCTGCCATCCAGTCGATGATGCGCTGGTCGAAGTCATCGCCGCCCAGATGGGTATCGCCGTTGGTTGCCAGAACCTCGGTAACGCCGTCGCCCATCTCGATGATGGACACATCGAAGGTGCCGCCGCCCAGATCGTAGACCATGATCTTCTGGTCGTCCTCTTTATCCACACCGTAAGCCAGAGCAGCTGCGGTGGGCTCGTTGATGATACGGCGGACGTTCAGACCGGCAATGGTGCCTGCGTCCTTGGTTGCCTGACGCTGGCTGTCGTTGAAGTAGGCAGGCACAGTGATGACAGCTTCGGTGACGGTCTCGCCCAGATAAGCCTCGGCATCAGCCTTCAGCTTCTGCAGGATCATAGCGCTGACCTGCTGGGGAGTGTACTCCTTGCCGTTCAGGGTCACCTTGTGGTCGGTGCCCATCTGACGCTTGATGGAAGAAACGGTGTTGTCGGGGTTGGTGATAGCCTGACGCTTTGCAACCTGACCTACCAGACGGTCGCCGGTCTTGGTGAAGCCGACAACGGACGGGGTGGTGCGGGCACCCTCAGAGTTGGCGATAACAACAGGCTCGCCGCCCTCCATAACAGCTACGCAGCTGTTGGTAGTACCAAGGTCGATACCAATAATCTTACTCATAATGAAGTCTCCTCTCGAAAGAACAAATCTTGTTTATATGATGCTTATGATGATGTCAAGCGGATGTTATTGCAAACTCCCTTGCGGGAGGTTCGGCTTATTTATTCAGCCACCACAACGGTTGCATGACGGATGATCTTGTCACCCAGCTTGTAACCCTTCTGGAAAACGGTGACCACCGTGCCGCTCTCCTGCCCGTCCGGGGCGGGGATCTGCTGCACAGCATTCATAAAGTTGGGGTCAAAGGGCTTGCCCAGCACCTCGATCTCCTCCACATGGAGGGCTTCCAGTGCCTTTGCCGCCTTATCCAGCGTCATGACCACGCCCTTTTTGTAGTTCTCATCGGTGGTGGGGGCGTTGGCAGCCATATTCAGCGTATCCAGAATGGGGATGATCTTTTCCACTGCATGGGAAACACCGTCGCCAAACTTCTGGTCGGCCTCGCGGGTGGAGCGCTTGCGGTAGTTGTCGTACTCGGCAGCCATGCGCAGCAGCTGATCCTTGGCCTGTGCGGCGTTCTTTTCCGCTGCATCCAGCTTTGCCTTAATGGCTTCCATCTCCCGGGCCTTCTTGTTGAACCAGCCGCCGTCCTTCTTCTTGTCCTCTTCGGTGGCAGCTTCGGCAGCAGCCTGTTCGGGCGCTGCGGCAGCAGTCTTTTCCTCGGGGGCAGTCTCCGGCTGCTCGGTCTCGGGCACCGTGTTCTTTGCTTCTTCGCTCATTCCAGATCCTCCTTATAGATCACAGTCCGCCGTGGTACGGCAGCCTGCGGGGTGTCTTTTCGTTTGCCGCTCATGCCCTCGCCCAGCTGGTCTGCAAACTCGTGCAGCAGGGGCATCAGCTTCTGGAAGGGCATCCGGGTGGGGCCGATCAGGGCAATGGAGCCCCACAGCCCGCCGCCTACCAGATACCGGTCGCTCACGATGCACAGCCCGGGGATCTGCGGTTCCAGATCCTCGCCCAGCAGCACGCTTTCGCTGCGGTTTTCCGGGGGTGCGATCAGGTCTGCGGCCTGTTCTTCGTCGTTCAGCAGGGTAAGGATATCACCCACCCGGCCGTCCAGCTGCGGCCAGTCCAGCAGGTACTGCTCGCCGCCCAGAAATACATGGGGCTTTACGCTGTCCTGCAAAATTGCGGCTGCGGCGCTGACCACCGGCACAAGCTCCGGTGCGATCTGGCTGCACAGCTCGCTGAGCATCCGGGTGGAAAGATCCACCGGCGCCACAAAGGTAAGGTTGCGGTTGAGCAGCGCCGCAAGGGCAGCTGCATTTTCCCGGGAAAGCCCGGTGCGTACCCGCGCCACCCGGGTGCGGACGTAGCCGGCGGTGGTCACAGCCAGCACTGCGGCTGCGCTGCGGCCCACCTGCACCACCTCGTAATGGGCGATGCACAGATCCTCGGCGCAGGGGGTGCTGACGGCGGCGGTGCAGCCGCTGATGGCGGCCAGCGCCTTGGCAGCGCCCTGTGCCAGCTTTTCCGGCTCGTGGTCAAGGCTGGCGAACACCGCATCTACCCGGGCGCGGGTAACGCGGTCCAGCGGCTGATCATCGGTCAGCAGATTGTCCAGATAATACCGGTAGCCCTTGGCGCTGGGCACACGCCCTGCGCTGGTGTGGGGCTGCTCCAGCAGGCCCAGCTTTGTCAGCGCCGCCATCTCGTTGCGCAGCGTTGCGCTGGACACTGCCATGTCAAAGTAGTTTGCCAGCACGCTGCTGCCCACCGGCTCGCCCTCAAGGCCATACAGCGCCACGATTGCCTGCAAGACCCGTTGCTTGCGTGCATCCATCGTCATAGCGCCTGCCTCCTTTTTGTATTGCTTTTGTTTGTTTAGCACTCCTTGTTCCTGAGTGCTAAGACCATTATAACCGTTTTTGCCCTGCTGTCAAGCCCTTTGCAAAAATGTTTATAAAGATTCATAATTCTGTCATAAAGGGGGTGTGAACTCCCTCAGTCAAAGCCTGCGGCTTTGCCAGCTCCCTCTGGGAGGGAGCCTTTGGCATGGTGGCATAGTTTCCGGCTCAAGCGCAAAGTTTGCGGGCGTGCCCGCTCCCCCTTGGGGGAGCTGTCGCGCAGCGACTGAGGGGCTATGGATGGAGAAGCGAAAAAGCGTTAAAGCGATAGCGCCGACTGGCGCAGCGCTAGCTTTTTTGTGCTTCGACTTCTGCTTTAGGTTTGTCAAGGGCGTGCAGCCCTTGGCCCGTTGCGGGGCGGGTGGAGTCCAGAGGTAGGGAGGGGGGAGTCGGAACACCCCTCCCTGCCTCTGGCCCAGCGGAGCGTCCCTGCACGCTGAAGGCAGGCAGAAAGTCACCCCGCAAAGCGCACACTTTTCTGGTTCTCTTTTGGTGTCAAAAGAGAACATCCCCGGGCAGCAGTGTTTTAGTTTTCCCTCCTTTTCAGCCATTCGCGCAGTTTTAACCCCCATTCGCGCAGAATTTCTTTTGTTTTTGCCCAATTTGTGGTATATTTATAGTAACGACACCCCGTATAAACCCCACACGAAAGGAGCGAAATTTTATGAAAGCCAAACGCATTGTAAGCATCCTGCTGACCGGCAGTATGCTGCTGTCCCTGCTGCCGGTGTCTGCACTGGCAGCCGCCCCGGTGTTTGATGCACCTGCCCAGACCACGGCCAAAAAGGCTGCACCCCTTGTACAGGAGGCCGACGCCTCCCGCAGCACCGAGGAGGAAGCCGCCACCCGCAGCAGCCGTGATCTGGACGCGGAGAACGGCACCGCCGATAGCATTACCATCCAGCTGAACGCCGATGGCACGCCCGCAGGCAGCGGCGACGGTACCCATTGGTACTACAGCGCTGACTCCGGTTGTTGGCTGTACAATGGCGTTTTTGCCCTGCAGCCCTCCTCGGAGGCCGAGGCTGAAAGCGCATTGCAGGCAACTCTCCGTATTAAAGATGCCGAATTTAACAGCGGCACCGTCGGCGGTGAAACCAGCAATGACGGCACCATCTCCGGCGGCACCTTCCAAGGGATGGTGTACAACCACCGCAACTACAACGATCAGGGGTCCATCCCCGGCGTCATCCTTGACGGCACCTTCCAAGGGGCTGTTGTCAACTGGGGCACCATCTCCGACGGCACCTTCCTAGGAGAGGTGAACAACAACTACAGCTACGACAACAATAATATGTCCATCCCCGGCGTCATCTCCGACGGCACCTTCAAAGGGGAGGTGTTCAACTACGGCACCATCTCCAATGGTAACTTCCAAGGGGATGTGCGCAACTACCGAACCATCTCCGGCGGCACCTTTGAGGAAGTTGTCGAGGTATACGCCTCCTCCGACACGGAGGCCACGATCGCGGGCGGGACCTTTGAAAAGAGTATGAAGCTTGAGAATAATGACGCCCCCATCACCATCAGCGACGGCCTGTTTGACGGCGAGGTTTTCATCGAAAGATGTCGCTCCCCGCTTTCCATCACCGGCGGCCTGTTTACCCAAGCTGTGAATGTAAGCGACACCGACCCGACCAATCTTCAGATCACCGGCGGCTATTTTGTAAGCAAGCCCACCCTGCCGGAAGGCAGCGACACGACCTTTGCCACTGTGAGCGATCAGAGTTACCGAGCCTTCAAAGTGCCTGTAAATGGAGACTGGTCTGAAAACGGCTACAGCAAACTTTATGTGCCCCACGGTATGTCTGAGCGGCAGGCCAATACCATTACCGTAAAGACCAATACCAAACTGCTCTATTACCTTGCAGATGGTGAACAGTTCCCCATCCCTGACAGCGATAGCGACAGCTACATTTACGAGATCCCTGTGCAGAATTTTGAAAAGATCGTTCTGGTGACCGAGGAGCCTTCGGCACCCCCAACGGACGACCCCGGCGAGCTTGACCCGGCGTTCTCTTCCGGCGCAGCCGCACTTGGCATCGTGCTGGGCACTGCAGGTCTGGGTTATGCCACCTATGTCTACGGTTCTTCCCTGTACCTGCACTATGCGCTGCCGGACGGCTTTATCCCCTCTACCCGGCAGGAGCTGGCAAACGTCCTGTGGACGACTGCCGGCAAGCCCGACCCCGTAAGCACCGCACTGTATACCGATATCCCCGCTGACAATATCGAGCAGCAGAAAGCCGCCCGCTGGTGCGCAGAGCAGGGTCTGCTCTCCGACCACGGCGCAACCTTCGGCCCGGACACCAAGGTGACCAATGCCCGCATCATCCGCGCATGGAACAGCCTGAAAAAAGTGCCTGTGACCATCACCAAATAATCATCCTCACATTCATCCTTTCATGTACACCGCCGCCCGGCTTGCTTTCACAGGCCGGGCGGCGGTGTTTTCACTCCTCCATCTGCTTTGCCAGAAAGGCCGCTGCCACTGCAACCGCCTTGCACTGGGCGTCCTCCGGGCAGGCGGTGCGGTCCTCGGTCAACAGACCCACCGCGCCGGTCACGTCCCCGCCCGCCAGTACCGGCGCGGCGCACAGCAACACCCGGGGTGCGCCCTCGCAGGGCAGCAGGGTCTTTTCCGGGTTGCCGGGGCTCTGGTAGGGCTTGCGGGCCTCCATGAGCTTTTCCAGCGGCTGGCTGATGCTGCGGTCGGTCAGCTCCCGCCGTCCGCTGCCGCTGACTGTCAGAATGCGGTCCCTGTCGCACACAAAGGCGGTCAGTGCGAATTGGCGGCTGAGCACCTCTGCCAGCTGGGCGGCAAGGGTGTTCACCTCGCCCATGGGCGAGTACTTTTTAAAGATCACTTCCCCGTCGCCGGTGGTAAAGATCTCCAGCGGGTCGCCCCGCCGGATGCGCTGGGTGCGGCGGATCTCCTTGGGGATCACCACCCTGCCAAGCTCGTCGATGCGGCGCACGATACCGGTTGCTTTCATTATTTTGCCCTCCTTGCGGTTTCCTTTGTATGTAGTATCTGTCAGCGGCGGCAAATTATACCGGCAGCGCATTTTTTGCTTTGCCCGCCGCATTGCGTTCCGGGCGGGGTTCTGCTACAATAAATAGGAATAAAACCCAAAGAAAGCAGGTGTCCGCATGGCACACATCCTTATTCTGGGCGGCGGTGCCGCCGGACTGGCCGCTGCGCTGGCGGCTGCACAGGCCGCACCCGCTGCCCGCGTCACGGTGCTGGAGCGCAACCCCAAGGTGGGCAAAAAGCTGCTGGCTACCGGCAACGGCCGCTGCAATCTGGACAACACCGCCATCGCGCCGGAAAAATACTTCACCGCCGACCCCGCCGCGCTGCGGCCTTTGCTGGCGGCGGTGGATGCCGCCGCGCCGCTGACGTGGTTTGAGCAGCTGGGGCTGTACACCCGCACCGATGAGGCCGGGCGGGTGTACCCCTATTCCAATCAGGCAGCCGACGTGCTGGCGCTGCTGGAGCTGCATTTGCAGCGGCACACCGTACAGCTGCGCACCGGCTGCACGGTAAGCACTCTGCGGCAGAGCAAGGGCGGCTACGCCGTGCAGTTTACAAACGCCGAGGGCGGCACCGAAAGCCTGCGGGCAGATGCCGTTATCTGCGCCATGGGCGGCGCTGCCGGGCCGCAGTTCGGCACGGACGGCTTCGGCACCCGCTTTGCCGCCGACTGCGGCGGGCAGATGCGCCCGCTTTACCCCTGCCTGACCGCCCTGCAATGCGCAAAGCCGAACAAGAGCCTTGCGGGCATCCGCGCCAAAGCCGCCGCCCGCCTGCTGGACGGCGACCGGGTATTGGCTGAAGAAATGGGCGAGGTGCAGTTCACCGACTACGGGCTTTCCGGCATCTGTATCATGCAGCTGTCCGGCCTGCTTGCCCCCGGGCGCAGCCCGAAGCACCCGGCGGTGGAGCTTGATCTCTTCCCCGCTGTGCCGGAGACAGAGCTTGCCGCCCTGTTTGCGGCGCGTGCACCGCTGCTTGCCGAGGACACGGCGGCGGCGTTCTGGCTAGGGCTTTTACACGGCAAGCTTGGCCGCGCCCTCTGGGCTGCCGCCGCCCTGCCGGATACCACCCCCCACGCCCTGCCTGCAGGCAGCTGGCAGAAGCTTGCCCACACCGCCAAGCACTGGCGGTTCGAGGGGCTTACCCCCTGCGGCTGGCGGCAGGCGCAGACCACCGGCGGCGGGCTTGCCCTGACCGAGGTGGAACCGACCTTCCAGTTCAAGGGCTGTCCGAGGCTGTACTTCGTGGGCGAAACGCTGGACTGCGCCGGAAGCTGCGGCGGCTTCAACCTGCACTGGGCGTTCGGCAGCGGCCTTGCCGCCGGGCGGGACGCTGCAAAGCACCTTTGCAGCCGAAAACGGTAACAAAAAAAGGATCCTGAAACGCCAGCTGGCGCTTCAGGATCCCTTTTTATTTACTTGTTCTCGCCCTTGGAAAGCAGCTTTGCACGCTCCAGCGCGGGGCGCAGTGCCAGATACAGCACCACGGCGCAGGCAGTGGAAGCCACACTGTTCACAAAGGTGACGCCGCCGGCGATCTTGGTCAGCGCCTGTGCCACGGTGTACTCCTGCCCAAAGATGTACACGTTGCGGAAGTAGCCAAGGAAGGGGTCGGTGAACACGTTCAGCAGCAGGCCGGAACCCGCAGAGACGATCACCTTGACCAGATACCCGGCACTGTGACGATCCTGATCCCGCAGCTTGAACACCTTATGTGCCACGGCACCGCAGGTGATGCCGATGATGAACTTGAGCACGAAGGTGGTAATGGCGTAGCCCGGGTCACCGGCAAGGATATCTGCCAGCGCCAGACCGATGGCACCCGCCAGACCGCCGGATACACCGTCCAGCAGCAGCGCCGTCAGGGCAGTAAAGGTGTTGCCCAGATGGAACGAGGAGCCGCCGTAGAACGGGATGCGGAAGAACAGGTAGGCCACAAGGCTCAGCGCAGCCATCACGCCGGTAAGTGCCAGCTCGTGCACCGTAAAGCGGCGCTTGTACAGCACACTGAAAAACAGGATCAGGATAACGACGACTGCCAGCAGCAGCCACATTGCAGTAGTAGACATGATACTTTCCCTCCAATCGCGCCGATAACCCCACAAAACCACTTGACATTTGGGTGTTCGGCGGGTATGCTCCTATTATACGCTGAACTGACCCTATGAAAATACCCAGAACAAAGTTTTTTTATGGGGTCAGTTTAACGCAATGCCCAGATGGGAGGGACATTCTATGGTACATCTGACCACGGCGCTGGACCCGGCTTCGGCGGTGCCGCTGTACGAGCAGCTCTACCGCAGCCTTGCCGCCGAGATGCGGGCGGGCACCCTGACGGCGGGCACCCGGATGCCCGGCAAGCGGCGGTTGGCGGCAGAGCTGTCGATCTCGGTGAACACGGTGGACACCGCCTACCAGATGCTGGCAGCCGAGGGCTACCTGACCGCCCGGGAGCGCAGCGGCTTTACGGTGCAGGAGTATCTTGCCCTGCCGCAGGGGGTGCAGCCGCCCGCCGCCCATCCCGCGCCGCCGGCAGAGCACTCCGCCGAAACCGCCCCGCCGGTGCAGTTTGATTTATCCACCCGGGGCGTGGACCCGGGGCTGTTCCCCTTCCGCACATGGGCGCGGCTGCAAAAGGAACTGCTCTATTCCGCGCCGGAACTGCTCACTCCCGGGGATGCCCGGGGCGATGCCGCCCTGCGGCAGGCGCTGGCAGGGTATCTGGCCGAGTACCGGGGCGTGCAGTGCGACCCGGAGCAGCTGGTGGTGGGTGCAGGGTTGGAATATCTTCTGGGGCTGCTGGCACCGCTGCTGCCCGGCCCTGCTGCCGTGGAGACCCCCGGCTACCCCCGCGCCCGGCAGGTGCTGGAAAACAACGGCGTGCCCTGCCGCTGCCTGCCGGTGGACGCGGACGGGCTGTCCCTTGCCGCCCTTTCTGCCAGCGATGCGGCGGTGTGCTACGTCACCCCCAGCCACCAGTTCCCCACCGGGGTCACCATGCCCGCCGGACGCCGGGCGGAGCTGCTGCACTGGGCGGCCCGCGCCCCGGGGCAGCGGTACATCATAGAGGACGACTACGACTCGGAGTTCCGTTTCGACACCCGCCCGCTGCCCAGCTTGCAGGGCATGGCGGGCGCAGACGGCCCGGTGGTGTACCTGTCCACCTGCTCCCGCAGCCTTGCCCCGGGCATCCGCATCGCCTACATGGTGCTGCCCCGGCAGTTGCTGGGCGCGTGGCAGGCCAAGTACCGGCTGTACTCCGGCACGGTAGGGCGGTTTGAGCAGCAGACGCTGGCGCGCTTTATCACCGGGGGGTATTTCACCCGGCACTTAGCGCGGGAGCGCACCGCCTACAAAGCCCGGCGGGATGCACTGGTGGCGGCGCTGCGCACCTCCTTTGCGCCGGAGGAGCTGACCCTTGCGGGGCTGCACACCGGCCTGCACCTGCTGGCACAGCTGAAAGACCCGCCGCCGGACGCTGCCCTGCGGGCGGCTGCCCGGCAGTACGGGGTGCGCTGTTCCCTGCTGAGCGACTACGACCTGACCGGCACGGCGCATTCTGCCGCCGGGACGCTGGTGCTGGGCTATGGCTCACTGCCGGATGCAGACTGCGCCGCCGCCGGGGAGAGGTTGAAAAAGCTCTGCACCGCCGCCCGGGAGGCATCAGACACCGTATAGTGCCCGCCTGCCCAGTCCCCGGGCAGGGCGTCAGCGGTGATATCCACCGGCTCGGCGCTGGTGGCTAAAAATTCCAGCGTGCGTTCCAGTGTAGCAAGGTCTACGGCGGTCAGGCTGGTCAGCAGACTGCTGCTCACCTCCCGCAGACCCTGCGGCAGGGTGGTGGGCAGCAGCTCCAGCGCCTGCCGGAAAAACGCATCCCACACCGCCGCCCGTGCGGCGGCGCTGCGCCGGGGCGAAAGAGAAGTGTCAGCATCCAGCGCCGCCAAAAAGCTGTGAGCATCGGCGGCGGAGATGCCCTGCACCCCGGTGCCTTTGCCGTACCGCGTCAGCTGCTCTGGGGTGAGCGCCCCGGTAAAGCCCACCCGCACTGCGCCGTACCGCGCCGCCAGTTTTGTCAGCACCGCCGGGGCGATGGCAAGATAGTCGGTATCCTCCGGCAGGGCGAACACCTCGCCCAGCGCTTCCCGGCAGCGGGCGGGGCCTGCGGCGGTGTAGCAGTCCGCAAGGGGGACGTTCTTGCCCCCAAAGGGCACTTCCAGCGCGGCAGGCACCGCCAGCAGATGGATGCAGTTCTGCCCGGCGTTCAGGTAGGCCAGCACAAAGCCCGGGGTCTCGTCTGCCACGCACAGCAGCACGGTGCACCGGTCGGCGGCTTTGGGCAGACGGATGGGCACCCCGCTCTGGCTTTTTGCGGCCTGCCGCAGGCTGCTGCGCAGCTGGGCGCGGCTGAGCAGCACCGTGCCGCCCACCAGCGGCAGCAGCACCAGCAGGGCGGCGCATAGCGCCGCCCAGAAGGGACGCCAGCCGCTGCGTTTTGCGTGTTTCATGGCTCTGCCTCCTTTTTGTGCATAAAGCATAGCCCACCGGGCGACCCTTTATGCAGAAAGGCAGGGATGCTGTATGGATAAAACAAATACCCCCAACGAAAAAGACCGCGAGGAGCAGGAGGACTTCTGGCTGACACTGGAACCTCTTCCCGCACCCGACCCCGATAAATCTCCGCTGCCCGCACCGCATGAGGAGTAATGGCGCTGCATAGGATGGTAATGGGGTGGAGACGACCCCCTCAGGCACGGCTTTGCCGTGCCAGCTCCCCCAAGGGGACGCCAACCCTCTCAGTCATCGCTGCGCGATGCCAGCTCCCCCGAAGGGGGAGCTTTTGGCATAGCGGGAAAGTTTCCGGCTCAAGTGCAATGCTTGCGGGCGTGCCTGCTCCCCCGAGAGGGCCGACTTCCCCCGGCCGGGGGAAGATGTCACCGCAGGTGACAAAAAGGGGAATCTGTCGCGCAGCGACTGAGGGGCTTCAAATCGGCGGAGCCGAAAAAAACGGTTAAAAGATCTCCACGCCGAACAGGCGTGAATCTTCAGTTTTTTTCGGGGTAGCCCTCCGCTTTGGGGTTAAAAGGGGCGAGCAGCCCCTTTTTCGTGGCTCCAGCGCGTCGAAAGCGCTGGCACTTTTCTGGTTCTCTTTTGGTGTCAAAAGAGAACATCCACCGTCTAACAGTAATTTTCACCATCAAAGGAGGCCACAGGATGCCAGAGCGGTTCATGCGGGGAGTCGAGGCCGTGAACGGCATCGTGTGGGGGCCGATGGGGCTGGGGCTGCTCTTCGGCACCGGGCTGCTGCTGACGCTGCGCACCGGGGGCTTCCAGCTGCGGCAGTGGGGCTACTGGATGCGGCACACCCTCGGTGCTATCCTGACCGACCGGAGCGTCACCGCCCATACCGCCCGCGAGGAACAGGCCATCAGCCAGTTTCAGAGCCTGTGCACCGCGCTGGCGTCCACCATCGGCACCGGCAACCTTGTGGGGGTGGCCACCGCCATCCTTTCCGGCGGGGCGGGGGCAGTGTTCTGGATGTGGGTCATGGCGCTGCTGGGCATGATGACCAGCTACGCCGAAAACGTGCTGGGCATCTACTACCGCCGCAAAGACCCGGCGGGCGGCTGGCGCGGCGGGCCGATGTACTACCTGCGGGACGGCCTTGGCGGCAAGACGGGGCGGGTGCTGGCGGTGCTGTTTGCCGCGTTTTGTGCGCTGGCAAGCTTTGGCATCGGCAACCTGAGCCAGCTCAATTCCATCGCGGGCAATCTGCGGGCGGCTTTTGGCGTGCCGGAGACTGCTACCGGCGCGGTGCTGGCGGCAGTATCGGCGGTAATTTTGCTGGGCGGGCTGAAGCGAGTAGCTGCGGTGGCGGAAAGGCTTGTCCCCGCCATGGCGCTGCTGTACATCGTGGGTGCGCTCACCGTGGTGGGGGTGCATATCACCGCCGTCCCGGCGGCGCTTGCCGCCATCGTAAAGGGCGCGTTCGGGCTGCGCGCCGCCGGTGGGGGCATGGTGGGCTACGGGCTGTCCCGGGCGGTCACTTGGGGCTTCAAGCGGGGTGCTTTTTCCAACGAGGCCGGGCTTGGCTCCTCGGTGATGGTACACGCGGCTTCCAACGTAAAAGAGCCGGTGCAGCAGGGCATGTGGGGCATTTTTGAGGTGTTTGCGGACACCATGGTGGTGTGCACCCTGACAGCGCTGGTGGTGCTGACCTCCGGCTTTGTGGATCTGGACACCGGGCGCATCGCCGCCGGGGCGGCGGGCAGTGCGCTGGTGGGGCAGGCCTTTGACGCCGTTTTCGGCACGCTGGGGTCAAAGCTCATCGCGGTGTGTATCCTGCTGTTCGCCTATTCCACCGTGCTGGGCTGGAGCTGTTACGGCTGCAAGGCCGTGGAGTATCTCTTCGGCGCAGGGGCAGGGGCATTTTACCGGGTGCTGTTCGTAGCGCTGATGCCGGTAGGCGCGGTGATGCGGCTGGACCTTGCATGGACGCTTTCCGACACCTTCAACGGCCTGATGATGCTGCCGAACCTCATCGGCGTAGTGGCGCTGTCCGGCACGGTGGTGCGCATCACCCAGAACTATCTTGCCCGCAAGCTGTACGGCAGCCACGCGCCGCCGCTGTTGTCGGCGGGTGAAACGATTTAAAATCGTCAGCCCTGCCCCTTGTCCCGGGGCAGGGTTTGTGCTATGCTAAGGGGTACAAGCGATTTTTTGCGCTGAGAGGAGGAACCCCATGGCCGCCGTAAAAACACGGAATACCGCTACCCTTATGACCGAGGGCAGCATTGTAAAAAGCCTGCTGCTGTTTGCCCTGCCGCTGATCTTCGGCAACCTGCTGCAGCAGATGTACAACACCGCCGACAGCATCATCGTGGGCAATTTTGTGGGCAGCAATGCCCTTGCCGCTGTGGGTTCCAGTGGTTCGCCCATCTATCTGCTCATCGGCTTCAGTCAGGGACTGGCCGTAGGTGCGGGCGTGGTGGTCTCGCAGTATCTGGGCGCGGGCGACCACAAGGAGACCCGCGAGGCGGTGCACACCTCCCTTGCCATTGCGGTGGTCATGGGACTTTTGCTGACGGTGGGCGGCGTTGCCTGCGGGCGCGCTTTGCTGGTGGCCATGAATACCCCCGCCGAGGTGCTGGCGGACGCTGTGACCTATATCCGCATCTACTTTGGCGGCGTGCTGTTCAGCGTGGTGTATAACATGACCGCCGGCATCCTGAACGCCGCCGGCAACTCCCGGCGCTCGCTGGTGTATCTGGCATGGGCATCGGTGACCAACATCGTGCTGGACCTTGTGTTCATCGTAGGGCTGCGGATGGGGGTGGCAGGCGCTGCCATCGCCACAGACCTGAGCCAGCTGGTGTCCTGCGTGCTGAGCCTGCGTTTTCTGATGAAAAGCGAGGACGCCTGCCGGGTGGAGCTTTCCGCCATCCGGCTGCACCGCAAAATGGCAGGCCGCATCATCCGAGTGGGTCTGCCCACCGGCATTCAGAACATGGTCATCTCCTTTTCCAACGTACTGGTGCAGGCCAGCGTGAACAGCTACGGTGCCGCCGCCATGGCGGGCTTTGCAGCCTATATGAAGATCGATGGCTTCAACATTCTGCCCGTCAGCAGCATCAGCATGGCCGCCACCACCTTTGTGGGGCAGAACTACGGCGCGGGGCGTCTGGACCGGGTAAAGCGCTCGGTGTGGGTCACCATTGCCATCGGGGTCCTCTACACCCTTTGCACCGGCGCTGCCCTGCTGGCCGGGCAGGATGCCATCCTGCACCTGTTCACCGCCGACGAGGCCGTGGTCACCTACGGCAAGCTGGCCATGCGGTGGTTCTGCCCGTTCTACTTCCTGCTCAGCATCCTGCACGGCCTTGCCGGTGCCGTGCGCGGCACGGGTGCCAGCATCCCGCCCATGGTGGTGCTGCTGGTCTCGCTGTGCCTGTTCCGTGTGGTGTGGATCCAGTTTCTGCTGCCCTTCTTCTCTGGCATCGAGGGCGTGTTCATCCTCTACCCCGTCAGCTGGGGTCTGGGCGCATTGCTCATGATCCTGTATGCGTGGAAGGGCAAGTGGATGGAGTATCATACATAACGATTCAAAATGCGCTCCGCTGGAGCAGAAGTTGTTGCCGAGGGATGTTCTCTTTTGACACCAAAAGAGAACCAGAAAAGTGCCAGCGATTTCGACGCGCTGGAGCCACGAAAAAGGGGCTGCTCGCCCCTTTTAACCCCAAAGAGGAGGGCTGCACCGGAAAAAGCTGAAGATCCACGCCTGTTCGGCGTGAAGATCTTTTAACCGTTTATTCCGGCTCCGCCGATTTGAAGCCCCTTAGTCGCTGCGCGTCAGCTCCCCCAAGGGGGAGCGGGCACGCCCGCAAACTTTGCGCTTGAGCCGGAAACTGTGCCACTATGCCAAAGGCTCCCTCCCAGAGGGAGCTGGCAAAGCCGTCAGGTTTTGACTGAGGGAGTTCGTTCCAAACCCCTCCTGTGAAAACAGTGTTTGGAGCAGCGCGCATTTAAAATCGTCCCAGTATACAAAAAGGACTGCCGTACATCTGCACGGCAGTCCTTTTTTGTATTATTACAGCTTTTCAAACACCAGAAAGCGGAAGGCGATGGTGGTGGTGAGCTGCGGCAGAGCCGCAAGGCGGGCAGCACCGTCGCGGGGCGTTTTCCAGTAGTAGGGGGTCATGGCGAACAGGGCTTCCAGCTGGGCGGCGGGCACGGTGATGGTTCCCTGCACCTCCCGCTCGTCGATGGCACGGAAGCCCGGGTATTCCACCTGCTGCACCGGGTTCTTATAGGGCTTTTCATAGAGCACGGCCTTCATCTGGTACAAATGCTCTGCCCCCGGCACAACGTAGATCATGCGCCCGCCCGGGCGCAGCACCCGGCTGAACTCCTCCTGCGCAAAGGGCGAAAAGCAGTTCAGCAGCACGTCTGCCCAGCCGGTGCGTACCGGCTGGCTGAAGCTGGACGCCACTGCATACTGCGCGGCAGGCAGCGCCTTTGCAGCCAAGCGCACGGCGGGCTTTGCGATATCGAACCCAGCCAGCTGCAACGGTTTTTCCGCCGCCGCGAACTGCTGCGCGATGCAGCGGTCGTACCAGCCCTCGCCGCAGCCCGCATCCAGCAGATGCAGCGGAGCATCCGGGGCGGCGGGTACGCCGTGGGCAAGGCACAGCTCCCCCAGCGCCTGCCCGAAAATGCCGTAGTATCCGGCGTTCAGGAAGGCGCGGCGGGCGGCAACCATCTCCTTGCTGTCCCCGGGGGCTTTGGTGCGCATACTCTGCACCGGCAAAAGATGCCAGTAGCCCTCCCGGGCGCGGTCAAAGCAGTGGCCTTTTTCACATTTCAGGTCAGTTTTCCCTTGCAGTACGCCGCCGCACAGAGGGCACTGCCACGGGGCAAAGGCTTCGTTCCGGCTCATACTTCTTCACTGTGGTCCTCAATGGGTGCGGTGGCACCGCCGTGGGCGTCCATATACTCCTCAAAACTGGTGTACTTCTGCTGGGGCGGGCGGCGGCTGATGAGCATCAGCCCCGGGTCCTCGTCCCGGGCGGCAGCATTGCGGCCACGGCGGGCAGGCTCGGCCTTGGGAGCGCGGGGTACGCTGCCGGTGCGGTTCTGATTGCCTGCGCTGCCGCGCTCGTTACGGGCAGGGCGGGCGTTGTTGCTCTGGGCAGCGCGCTGCTCGCTGCGGTCATTGCGGCGGCTGCCGCTGCGGTTTGCGTTCTGATTATTCTGGGGCTCCTGTGCGCTGCGGATCGCAGGTGCTGCCGGAGCAGCAGGAGTCTTGCGTGCCGGGCGCAGCGGAGTAGCCTCCGGGGCGCTGACAAAATGGGGGTCAAACTTGGGCTGGACGTTGCTGCCCCGGGCGGGGGCGGCATTCTCGCGGCGGGCGCGAGGCGCTGCAGCCTCCTTGGGGGCGTTTGCGCCCCGGTTGTTGGCGCGGCGGTCGTTGCGGACCCCGCGCTTTGCGTTGCTGTCTTGCATCAATGTTTCCTCTTTTTTCGGTTTTGCAGGCACCGCGTTCTTTGCGGCCTTCGGCTCCTGCTTCGGCGCGGGCGCAGCTGCCTTTGCAGCTTTTGCGGGCGCAGTTTCGGCCTGTTTTTCTGCTTCGGGGCGGGGCTTTTTGCCGCGCACGGGCAGCACGGGGCGCACCGGGGCGGGCACGCCGTCCCACGGGTGGCCGGATACCACCGGGATCTTGCGGCGGTTCAGCTTTTCAATGCCTGCCAGATACTCCTGCTCCTCCGGGGCGCAGAAGCTGACGGCGGTGCCGTCCGCACCGGCGCGGGCGGTGCGCCCAATGCGGTGCACATAGGTCTCCGGCACCTCGGGCAGGTCGTAGTTGAACACATGGGAAAGCTCGCTGATATCAATGCCGCGTGCGGCGATGTCGGTGGCCACCAGTACCCGGGTCTTGCCGGACTTGAAATCCTCCAGCGCGGTCACGCGGGCGGTCTGGCTCTTGTTGCCGTGGATGGCGGCGGCGGGGATGCCCTGCTTTGTCAGGTCTTTTGCGATCTTATCCGCGCCGTGCTTGGTGCGGCTGAACACCAGTGCGTTGACCACCGGCGGCTGCAAATTTTTGATGAGCCACGGCAGCAAGAGCTTTTTGTTGCCCTTTTCCACATAGTACAGGCTCTGCTGGATGCGGTCCACGGTGCTGGACACCGGGTCCACCTTGACAAAGGCGGGGTCGCGCAGGATGCCGGCGGCCAGCTGCTCGATCTCGGCGGGCATGGTGGCGCTGAACATCAGGTTCTGGCGCTGGGCGGGCAGCTTTGCAATGACCTTTTTCACGTCATGGACAAAGCCCATGTCCAGCATCCGGTCGGCCTCGTCCAGCACAAAAATTTCCAGTGCGGACAGGTCGATAAAGCCCTGCCCGATCAGGTCGTTCAGCCGTCCCGGGCAGGCGATGAGGATGTCCACGCCCTTTTTCAGCGCTTCCACCTGCGGTGCCTGTCCCACGCCGCCAAAGATGACGGTGCTGCGCAGTTTCAGGTACTTGCCGTAGGCTTCAAAGCTTTCGCCGATCTGCAAAGCCAGCTCCCGGGTGGGGGTCAAAATCAGTGCGCGGACAGCACCCTTGCGGCGGGGCGCATTGGCGGTGAGCCGGTCCAGCATGGGCAGCGCAAAAGCCGCCGTCTTGCCGGTGCCGGTCTGGGCGCAGCCCATCAGATCCCGGCCTGCCAGCACCGGCGGGATGGCCGCTGCCTGAATGGGCGAGGGGGTCTCGTAGCCCGCTTCCTGCACAGCGCGCAGCAGCGGGGCGGACAGATTCAGTTCTTTAAATGTCATGGTTCTCCTATTATTCTGTGATCTTCCGGCACTCGATGTAGTAGCGCTTTTCCTCCGCGTGTCCCATGCTGAAGGTCTTGCGGGGCAGCACGCCGCCCATCACAACGCCGCGGAACAGGTCGCTCTTGGCGAAGGGCGGCATCAAAAACGCCACCGCGCCCTGCTTGCACAAAGCGCGCACAGCCGGTTCGTCATGCACATAGTCCACCTTTGCTTCCGGGTGGCGCTCGATATAATCCGAAATAAAATCGTCGATGGTGCCCACGGTCAGCGGCTCGGTGGGGTCCTCAAAGCTGAGCACATTGGCCATGTGGGGGCCTGCCAGCGTAAAGGGCTGCTTTTTGCTGCCGCCAAAGCAGCAGCCTGCCATGTTGGCATCGCTCCATGTAATCAGGCTCAGCAGCACGGTGGCGCAGTCCACGTTGAACAGTACCCGGTGGATGGGCTCGATCTCGATGGCCGGGGAGTGCACGTTGCACACCTCTGCCAAGCACCAGCGGGCGGGGTGATTTTCTGCCTGCTCCGGGGTCAGGGTCTTTTTCAGCTCCTCCCAGCAGGCCTTTGCGGTGGCCAGCGAGTGGTTGCCGTCGCCCACAGCCAGCGTCAGCGGGTCGCGGCGGGTGGCATCGGGGTATTTCTTGTCAAATTCTTCCTGACTGCCCAGCACGGTCAGCGCATTTTCAATCTGTGCAATGAGGGCGGGGTCCTCCACCGCCCAGCCTGCCACATGGCCGCCGCCCAGCATCAGCTCACCCTCGTACACCTTGGACAGGCTGTCCTTGTGGGCGGCAATGGGCTCGATGAGGGTGCAGTCCGGGTCATCTGCCAGCATCATGATGTGGGGCGTTTCCAGCGCAGCGCCGGTGCGCACCTTCATGCGGGGCGGGATGCGGCTTTCCACCGTGCACTCGCTGGGGCGCACGGCACATTTTTCGCCCCGGCGGTAGCTGTAAGCCTCCAAGTCCACACGCCCTACAAGACCTTGCCGCACCCGGCCGCTCTGCTCGGTGCGCTCTACATAGATAAAGCCGTCCACCGCCCGGGTGAGCACATTTTTGGCGTAATCCTGCATGGTGGCGTGGATCTTTTCCACCCGCGCGTCGGCGTCTCCGTCCTCCAGATACACCTCCGGCAGGATCAGGTTCAGGGTGCTGGGCGCACCCGCAGCGGTCTTTTCTGCCCGCTGCCAGTAGCTGCGGTCACTGGTAAACTGGTCACAGGCGATGCAGCCCCACTGCTCCAGCGGCACCTGCTCCGAAGGCAGCAGGATGTGTGCGGGTGCAAAACAGATAGTCGGTTTCATAGTCGTTTCCTCCCCTCTTTATTGCAATTCAACTTTTTTAATGCAACAGCAACAACGTTGAATTGCATATCGCAAATATGCTGTTTGAATGTTGCGCTAATTTTTAACTTGCGATAAAAGCCGCTTTTCAGCGGAACGCTGCGGTGTCGTGCACCACAAGATGCTGCACACCGGCGTCGGCAGCGGCCTGCTCCAGCGCAGCGCGGCTGTCCGCATCCAGTTCGGTGCTGCTGGTGACCAGCAGGTTTTCCATGCCAAGGGACGTACCGGTGGTGCCAAGGGCATCGGTGGCAGCGGTGCACAGTGCGTCCGGGTAGCTGACCCACAGGGTCACGCTGCCTGCAAAGCGGGTCTGCCATGCGGCGATATCAGCGGTCAGCTGGGCGGCGCGCCCTTCCCGGCTCTTGCCGCCGGAAGCGCCGAAGTCCTGCTTGCGGGTGATGATGTTGGGGAACTGCACCCCGGTAAGCACCACCTGCTCGTAGCCCATGCCCTGCACCTCCTCAATGAGGTCGCCGATATACTGCACCGCACTTGCGGCAAAGGGGTTCATCCACGCCTTGCCGCCCTTGGCTGCGCTGACGTTGTCCAGCCAGAGGCTGTTGCCGTCGTAGTGCACGCCCATGCTGCGGTCGGTGTACACCGACACCGGGTCGGTAAAGGCGGCAAGCTGCGCCGCCGGGATGATGCCCTCCTCCCGCAGGATGGCAGCGATATTGGCCGCATCCACCGGGTTTTCGGTGATGCTTTGCGCAGCAGCTGCCACGCCGGAAGCGTAGTACACCGTGCCAGCGGCGTCCTTCAGGGTGACAAGGGCGTAGTCTGCGCCCTGCTGCTTCAGCTGCCGGGCGGCGGCGCGGATGGCGGCATCATCGGTCAGGGCGGTCACATCCAGCTCTGCCCAGCTGCCGCCGGTAATGGCCTTGCCGTCCAGCGGCTTTTCCTCCTCCGGCTCCGGTTCAGACGACGCTGCCTGCGAGGCGGCAGCGCTGCTTGCCGCCGCAGAGGAGGCTGCTGCCTCGGCGCGGGAAGCGCTTTCGGCCTCGAGGTCCCGGTCCTTGACCACGGTATACCATGTGTGGGTGGCCCAATCCAGCACATGGGGTGCGGCAAACCATGCTGCTGCCAGCACTGCCACTACCAGCACCGCAATGCCGATGCCGCGCTTGACGCGCATTTCTCGGCTGTAAAAGCTGCGGTGATAATGCTTGACCTTCTGACGTTTATACTTAGCCATGGTATCCTTTCCTCCCTGTCTGCATTACAGGATAACGGAATGTCCGGTAAAGCCATAGATTGCCAGCGCCAGCACGCCGATATACACCAGCGTGATGGGCAGGCCGCGGAATGCTTTGGGGATAGCTTTGCTGCGCAGGCGATGGCGCGCCTCGGTGACCAGCAGTACCGCCAGCACATAGCCAAGGCCGCTGCCAAGGCCAAAGCCAAGGCTTTCGCCAAGGGTAAAGCTCTGGGTACGCTCCACCAGCACCGTGCCCAGCACGCCGCTGTTCAGCGCGGCCAGCGGCACGATGCGCAGCAGCTGGGCGCGGCGGGGCAGGCTGCGCAGCAGCCACAGCACCAGATGCTCCGCCAGACACACCACGGCAATGCTGGCGATATACACCAGCGGGCGCAGCTGGGCGCGGTTATCCAGCGGGGCGATGAACCGCCCGGCAAGGAAAGCCACCGGCGCCACCAGCACCTGCGTGATACACAGCATCATGCCGAACAACGCGCTGCTGGTGCGGTCGTCCCCCACCAGCTGCACCATGCGGGACACGCCCAGTGCACGGGTAAAGACAGCGTTCTGTGCAAAAATAGCCAGCAGTGCATAGCTGAAAAACACTGCCGAACTGCTTACAACTTCCTTCACGGTTCGCGGTCCGCCTCCTTCTGGTAGTGCACGGTCAGGGTATCCCGCGCTTCCTTTTGCAGATATTCCTTGCGCTTTGCAGCGGCAGCGCGCCAGATGGCGCACAGGATGCCCAGCACGATAAAGCCGCCCGCCGGCATCTTAGCCAGCGGCAGCAGCGCCCAGCGTCCCACCGGGGCACCAAACACGGTGCCAAGGCTGAGCCACTCGCGCACCACGCCCACCACGAGCAGCAGCAGCGCGTAGCCCACGGTGATGCGCACACCCTTGGAAACCGCCTTGTGCACCGTCTCCTGCACGCGGCCGAAGCGGTAGGTCAAAAGCGGCTCTACCACCAGCATGGGCAGGTAGATGCCAAGATTCAAAAGACCGGTGCCGAACACAAAGTTCAAAATGGGATACGCCGCCAGATACACCACAGCGGCGCTGGCCGCGTACAAAAGTGCACGGGGCAGCAGCTTTTTTTGCAGCTGCTCCGGGGTGGGCTCCTCGTCCCGCAGGGGCACAAGGCGGCTGAGCAGGCAGGCCAGCACGCGGGAGGGCACCAGCAGCAGCGCCACCGCCGCCGCCAGCATCAGGCTGTTCTGGCCGGTGGTAGCCACGACCACCAGCGGTGCCAGACCCATGCCCTGCATGACCACCGGGTTATTCAGAAATACGCGGTCGTGATGGGCAAACTTTTCGGGATCTTTTAAAATCAGCTCCGCAGTACGCTTTTTCATTCCGCAGCCTCCTTTCGTTCGGACGGCAGACGGTGCAGCAGACGGTACAGCCGCTCCTCGGTGCGGTCAATGAGCGCGGACACACTGTTGACTGCCAGCAGTGCAAAGCAGACGCCGGTCTCGTACACGCCGAAATAGCGGAAGCCCATGGTGGCGATGCCCACTAGTGCGCCGTACAGGATGCGCCCAAGCCGGTGATGGGCACAGGTGTAGGGCTCGTTGAGCAGGAACACCGCGCAGAACAGCATTGCACCGGTGTGCAGCTCGTCCCGGACGCCCTGCAAGCGGGGCAGCAGGCTGCTGAAGATGGTGCTGTCTGCCAGACCTACCTGCCGCGGGAAGAAGAAAGCGATGAGCCCGCAGGTGATGAGAAAGCTCGCTGATGCGCCGATGTGCACGTCCTTCTGGGTCCACAGCACAAGGCCGCAGGCCAGAATGACCAGCGCTGCGCCGGTGCCCATGGGGGCGGCAAACTCGCCCAGCGCGATGGCGAGGGCGTTCAGGTTCAGGATACCGCCGCTGCGCAGGGTATCCTCGATGGTGCTGCTCACCGGCACGGCAGAGGCGTTCCACAGGGGCAGCGGCGTATAGGGCTGCGGGTAGCGCACCACCTGCTCCGGCCACGATACCGCCGCCACGGCGTAGCCCACGGCAGCGGGGTTGAAGGGGTAGCTGCCGTAGCCGCCAAAGACCTCCTTGCCGATGAGCACGCCCGCCAGCACCGCCACCACCAGCACATAGATGTCCACGGTGGCGGGCATGAGCAGGGCGATGATCAGGCTGAAACTCTCGTTGGAGAGATCTTTATTGGTGTACACCCGATGGCGCAGCAGCGCCACCAGACGGTCGCACAGGTTGCCGGTAAGCAGGGCGATGCCGCACAGCAGCAGCGGACGTGCGCCGTAGAAATAGCAGGCCATGCACAGCAGCGGCACACACAGCCAGAAAACGTGCTCGTAGTACCGGCCGGTCTTTTGCAGCTGTCGTTCCTGCTCTTGGATCAAAGCTTCATCCATATACAGGCCTCCTTACAGGCTGGCCAGTGCGCCCACAGCCGCAGCGGGGTCGGCAGCGCCGAACACGGCGCTGCCCGCCACCAGCACGTCGGCACCGGCTTCTACGCACAGGGGTGCGGTGGCGGCATCCACGCCGCCGTCCACCTCCAACAGGTAGGAAAGGCCGCGTGCTCCCCGCTCTGCCTTGAGCCAGCGTAGCTTATCCAGCGCCGAGGGCATGAACTTCTGCCCGCCGAAGCCGGGCTCCACGCTCATCACCAGCACCAGATCCAGCTGCTCCAGCCACGGTGCCAGCGCCTCGGCCGGGGTGCCGGGCTTGATGGTCAGACCCACCTTGCAGCCCAGCGCACGCACGGCGTCAATGGTGGCCTGAATATCATCTTCGCACTCCAGATGGAAGTTATACAGGGTCGCACCGGCCTTGATGAAGGGCTCGGCGTATTGCAGCGGGTGGCTGATCATCAGATGCACGTCATAAAAGGCATCCGGCAGCGCCTTGTGCAGGCTTTTGAGCACCGGCACGCCAAAGCTGATGTTGGGCACAAAATGCCCGTCCATCACGTCGTAGTGCAGCATCTGTGCGCCGGCGTCCAGCACCATGCGGCAGTCTGCACCCAGCTTGCCAAAATCAGCAGAAAGAATCGAAGGACTTACGATGGCCATAATATTTTATTACGCTCCGTTATTTTTAGCAATTTTTATCCCATGCGTTGCGCGTTTTGCAGGGTTCTGCCGGGCAAAAAATACGCGGGCATGGTTATCTTTTAGTTTACATGAAAACGGCCAAAAAATCAAACCCGCAGCCGTTTTTTTCACCGAAAAGTCGTAAATGGCGCAAAAAGTCCATAAGGCGAAACTCCCTCAGTCAAAGCCTATCGGCTTTGCCAGCTCCCTCGGGGAGGGAGTCTCTGGCGCTCCCGGAAGGTTTCTTATTGCGCTTGATACTTTAGCGACAGGGCTGACAGCGTGCGCCCTCTCCGTCACCTGCGGTGCCACCTCTCCCAAAGGGAGAGGCAAGAGCACGTCCGGAAGCTTTCTCGTTATACCTGGTGCTTTAGCATCGGGGCTAACGGCTTGGCTCCCCCTCTGGGGGAGCTGGCGCGGGAGCGCCTGAGAGGGCGACAACGCCAAAGCAGCCAGACTGCCCGGGCGGGGCAGTCTGGCTGCGGGGTCTTATTCTACCGGCTTCATGCTGGCGGGGTCTTCCACCGCGCCGGGCTGACCGGCGGCGTCCGGCAGGCGCTTCATGCCGCCGGGATTGGGGGAACAGGTGGGCAGGGTGAACACAAAGCGGCACCACTCGCCCTGCTGGCTCTCCACGCGGATCTGCCCGCCGGACAGGTTGACCAGCACCTTGCAGATATTCAGCCCAAGGCCGGAGCCACGGGCGTGCAGGCCGCGGGAGCGATCCTCCTTGTAGAACCGCTCGAACACATAGGGCAGCGCCTCCGGGCTGATGCCCTGCCCGGAATTCCAGATGGAGATCTCGGCCTCGGGGCCAAGCTTTTCCACGCTGAAGCGGATGGTGCCGCCCGCCGGAGTGAACTTGATGGCGTTGTCCAGCAAGTTATACGCCACCTGATGGATCAGGTCGGGGTCGGCGTAGACCAGCACCTTTTCGTCCATGGTCAGGCCTTCCAGCTCGATCATGCCGTCATTGATGCGCTGCTCTGCCGCCAGCGCCACGCCGGTCAGGGTCTCCCAGATGTTGAACATCCGGGCGTTCACCTGATACTCTCCGCTTTCCAGCTTGGAGAGATCCAGCATATTCTGGATGAGCCGCGCAAGGCGTCCAGTCTCCTCGCTGACCAGCTGCAAATAGTGGTTCTGCAGCTCGGGCGGGATGGTGCCGTCCAGAATGCCGTCCACAAAGCCCTTGATGGTGGTCATGGGGGTGCGCAGCTCGTGGGCGATGTTGCCCATGAACTGCCCCCGGGAGTTATCGTTGGACTGGATATTCTCCGCCATCTGGTTGAAGGTGCGGGCAAGGTCTGCCACCTCGCCATCGCCCTCCACGCCCTCCACGCGGACGGAGAGGTCGCCGCCGCCAAAGCGCTGGGCGGCATCGGTGACCTTTTGCAGCGGGTCGGTGAGCTGACGCATCAACAGGCGGGTCAGCACGCTGGCGCACAGCAGCATCACGCAGGCGGACATGAGGAAGTTCGACCAGAACTGCTGCTTGAAATCGGTGAGCTGCGCACCGGAGGAGCACAAAAACAGCCAGCCGCTGAACAGGCTCTGGTCGTCGATGGTCTCCACCGCCGCGATATAGCTTTTTTCGGTCAGGGCGCCGCCCAAGTCGCCGAAAGCGTGGTAGTGCCGGGCGTCCGGGTCAGCCACTGCATTGGCGCGCTGGCAGATATCCAGCGGCACAGTGTCGGTGGTAAGCTTTGCCGGGTCGGAGGCAATGAGCACATTGCCCTGCCGGTCGGTGAAAAACAGATACGCCTCGGCGCTCTCGCCGATGATCTCCAGCTTGGTGTTCAAGGCGTCCAGCTCTGCGCCCTGCGGCATGGTCTCGCTGTTTACCAGATACTCCGCGGTGCGCTTGGCAACGTTTACCACCTGATCCAGCGTTTCGTAGCGATCCTTCGCAAAATAATTTTTGAACAGCACCCACTCCGAGCAGCCCATCAGCACGATGCCCAGCACCATCAGGGTGGACACCATGGAGAAAAAGGCTGTGGAGATACTTTTACGCATTACTGACGCACCTCAAACTTATAGCCCACGCCCCAGACGGTTTTCAGCTCCCACTTATCGGAAGCCCCGGCCAGCTTTTCGCGCAGGCGCTTGACGTGGACGTCAATGGTGCGGCTGTCGCCGTAGTACTCAAAGCCCCACACCTCGTCCAGCAGCTGGTCGCGGGTGTACACGCGGTTGGGGTGGGAAGCCAGACAGTTGAGCAGTTCCAGCTCCTTGGGGGGAGCTTCCACCACCTTGCCCTTGACCCGCAGCTCGTAGCTGTTCATATCCAGACGGAGGTTGTCGAACTCGATGACACCCTCGGTGCTCTCGGCGGCAGCGGAGGTAGTCTGGCAGCGGCGCAGCACCGCCTTGATGCGTGCCACCACCTCTTTTGCGTCAAAGGGCTTTACCATGTAATCGTCCGCGCCAAGCTCCAGCCCCAGCACCTTGTCGAAGGTCTCGCCCTTGGCGGTAAGCATCATTACCGGGGTGTTGCCCGCCTTGCGGATGCGGCGGCAGACCTCAAGGCCGTCCATGCGGGGCATCATCACGTCCAGCAGCACCATGTCCGGCTTGACCGCGTTGAACTTTTCCAGTCCTTCTTCGCCATCGTTTGCCACCGTGACCTGATAGCCCTCCTTGGTCAGGTACAGCCGCAGCAGCTCGCAGATGTTGGCGTCGTCGTCCACCACAAGGATCTTTTCGTTTGCCATAAGTTTTCCTCCCCTAGTTTTATGTTCATGCCCATGCGGGCGGGTGTGCAGAGTATTCCATCTCTTATTATACGGAAGAGTTATGACAAAATAAAGAAGGAAGTGTAGTTTTTTTCACATTTCTGCCTAGGGTACGCCTTACGCAGCCGCGCTATCGGCAAGAAACGTTTGCGGAAGAACATCCGAAATTTGATTTCTTGCCGATAAAATGGTATAATCGTTTTACTGGGAGGTGTTATCATGAAGTACCATTCTGTCGCTGATACGGCAAAATTATGGAATATTTCAGAACGAACTGTCCGCAACTACTGTGCTACCGGCAAGATCCCGGGCGCAGTGCTTACCGGCAAGACTTGGAACATTCCGCAGGATGCAAAGCGCCCGGCGCGCACCAACAAAAAGCTAGAAGCACCCAGAACCCTGCTGGATGTTTTGCAGAACGAGATGACCGGGCAGGTCAAGGGCGGCATCTACCACAAAATCCAGATCGACCTGACCTATAACTCCAATCATATTGAGGGCAGCCGCCTGACCCATGACCAGACACGGTATATCTACGAGACCAATACCATCGGCATGGAGAATGGTATTGTCAATGTGGATGATGTGGTCGAAACAGCCAATCACTTCAAGTGCATTGACCTTGTCATCCGGGAGGCAAAGAAACCCATCAGCGAAGCGCTTATTAAAAAGCTGCACCTTACCCTGAAAAGCGGCACCAGCGATTCCCGCAAAGACTGGTTTGCTGTCGGTGAATATAAAAAGCTCCCGAACGAGGTCGGCGGCAGAAGCACCACTGCGCCGGAACTGGTTGCCCCGCAGATGAAAGAGCTTTTATCTGCGTACAATCAAATTTCTGCCAAGTCGCTGGAAGACCTGCTGGAATTTCATTACGCCTTTGAATCCATCCATCCGTTTCAGGATGGAAATGGCCGTGTCGGGCGGCTTCTGCTCTTCAAGGAGTGCCTACGGAACAACATCGTGCCGTTTATTATCACGGATGACCTCAAAATGTTCTACTATCGGGGTCTGCACGAGTGGAAAACCGAACGCGGGTATCTGCTGGACACCTGCCTGACCGCGCAGGATCAGTTCAAAGCCGTCCTGGATTATTTCAGGATTCCTTATTCAAGATAGCCCCGCCCCCTTGCGCTGGCGGGGTTCATCGCGTATAATGGTAAATGTATCGTTATGTCAAAAAACGTGTAAGGAGCGTATTTTATATGAAGTTAGGTATCGTCGGCCTGCCCAACGTGGGCAAGTCCACTCTGTTCAACGCCATCACCTCCACCAAGAATGCGGAGGCTGCAAACTATCCCTTCTGCACCATCGAGCCGAACTCCGGCATCGTGGCAGTGCCGGACAAGCGGCTGGACAAGCTGGCCGAGATCTGGCAGACCAACAAAAAGACCCCTGCTATCGTGGAGTTCGTGGACATTGCCGGTCTTGTAAAGGGCGCAAGTCAGGGCGCAGGCCTTGGCAACAAGTTCCTTGGCCATATCCGCGAGTGCGACGCCATCGTGCACGTGGTGCGCTGCTTTGACGATGACAACATCATCCATGTGGTGGAGGACGTGACCAAGGCCGAGGCCGTGGACCCCATTGCCGATATTGAAGCCATCGACTACGAGCTGATCCTCTCCGACCTTGAGGTGGTGCAAAACCGCGCTGGCCGCATGGCAAAAGCTGCCAAGAGCGGCAACAACAAGGGCGCTGCCGCCGAGGCCGCTTGGCTGCAGCAGCTGGCCGACCATCTGAGCGCCGGCAAGCCCGCCCGCAGTTTCGATTTTGACCCCGCCGACACCGAGCAGCAGACTGTTCTGCACGAGATGGGTCTGCTGAGCGCAAAGCCGGTGCTGTACGCCTGCAACGTGGGCGAGGACGACCTGATGGAAGGCATTGAGAACAACAAGTACGTCCCGCTGGTGGCTGCCCGCGCCAAGGAAGAGGGCGCCCGCTACATCCCCATCTGCGCCAAGACCGAGGAGGATATCGCGGATTACAGCCCCGAGGAAAAGAAGGCGTTCTTGGCCGAGATGGGCATCGAGGCCAGCGGTCTGGACAACCTCATCACCGCCAGCTACGACCTGCTGGGTCTGATCTCCTTCCTGACCGACGGCAAGAAGGAGTGCCGCGCATGGACCATCCGCAAGGGCACCAAGGCTCCGCAGGCTGCCGGTAAGATCCACAGCGACTTCGAGCGCGGCTTCATCCGCGCCAGTGTCATCGGCTACAACGATCTGGAGGCCAACAACTTCGACTACGCCGCCGTCAAGGCCAAGGGCCTGCAGCGCACCGAGGGCAAGGAGTACGTTGTGCACGATGGCGACGTCATCGAGTTCCTGTTTAATGTTTAAAGTCCTTCCCGTGAAAAGTGGAACCCGAACCGCCCGCAGGCGGTTCGGGTTCCTGAATTAAAAAGAATCATTCCTCTGAATATGGCCAAAGCGCACGCGGCGGCCATTTTTGATCGTAAAAGGAGCTTACCATGATCTTGGGTATTATGGGCGCTATGCCCGATGAAGTAGACCAGCTGTGTGCAAAGCTGGAAAATGTCACCGTTGAGCCCTACGGCGGCGTGGAGTACCACAAGGGTACGCTGGCCGGCAAGCAGGTGGTGGTGTGCTGCGCCGGTATGGGCAAGGCCAACGCCGCCGCTACCACGCAGGTGCTCATTACCAAGTTCGGCGCGGAGAAGATCATCTTCTCCGGCATTGCAGGCAACATGACCAGCAAGATCGGCATCGGGGATGTGGTCATCGGCAAAACGGTGCTGTACCACGACGCCCAGCTGGATATGATCTGCCAGAACCCGCCGTTCCTGAAGGAATACACCGGCGACCCGGCACTGATCGCCGCCGCCGAAGCCGCCTGCGCCGAAGCCGGGGTAAAGGCACTGGTGGGCAAAATTGCCACCGGCGATTTGTTCGTGGGCGACAGCGAGACCAAAGCTGCCATTGAAGCCAAGTGCGCCCCGGACTGCGTAGAGATGGAGGGCGCTGCGGTAAGTCAGATCGCCGCCAAGAACGGCGTGCCCTGCGTCATTCTGCGCGCCATGAGCGACAACGCCGACGAGGACGGCCACGAAGTTCTGGTGGTGAAGAAGTTCTCCATCAGCGAGTATGTCGCCACCGCCACCAAGATCGTGGCAGCGATGGTGGAAAAGCTGTAAGATTCCCTGAAACAACAACAGCCAGACCGGCACTGCCGGTCTGGCTGTTTTGCGTTTATGTCAGTTTTTGGTCAGGTCCTTAGTATACAGTGCGCGGGTGGCGTTGAGCACGGCGATGACCATCACGCCCACGTCCGCAAAGATAGCTGCCCACATTCCGGCAATGCCCAGTGCGCCCAGCAGCAGGCACAGCGCCTTGATGCCCAGCGCAAACACGATGTTCTGGTGCACGATGCGCAGGGTGCGGCGGGCGATGCGCATCGCCAGCGCGATCTTGGCGGGGTCGTCATCCATCAGCACCACGTCTGCGGCCTCGATGGCGGCATCCGAGCCCAGCGCGCCCATGGCGATGCCCACGTCTGCGCGGGACAGCACCGGTGCGTCGTTGATGCCGTCACCCACAAAGGCAAGGTTCTCCTTGGGCTGCTTTGCGGCAAGCAGCTTTTCGATCTGGTCTACCTTGTCACCGGGCAAAAGACCGGCGTGGTACTCGTCCAGACCCAGCTGCTGCGCCACCGCCTGTGCCACCGGCTGTGCGTCGCCGGTCAGCATGACCGTCTTGCGCACACCGGAGGCCTTCAAAGCGCGGATGGCATCGGCGCTGTGGGGCTTTACCACGTCCGAAATCAGCAGATAGCCCGCGTAGCTGCCCCCCACGGCAACGTGCACGATGGTGCCCACGCCGTCCACGGCGGGCACGGTCAGCCCCAGCTTTTCCATCAGGCGGGCGTTACCGGCGGCAACGGTCTTGCCGTCCACCTTCGCGGTCACGCCATGACCGCCAAGCTCCTGCACATCCGTGACCCGGGCGGCGTCGATGGGCTTGCCGTAGGCAGCTTTGATGCTCAGGGAGATGGGGTGCTTCGACCAGCTTTCCGCCAGCGCAGCGGCTTCCACCAGTGCGGTGTCGGTCACGCCCTCGGCGGGATGGATGCCGGTGACCTTAAAGGCGCCCTGCGTCAGGGTGCCGGTCTTATCGAACACCACAACGCCGGTGTTTGCCAGCTCTTCCAGATAGGTAGAGCCTTTGATGAGGATGCCGCAGGAGGAAGCGCCGCCGATGCCGCCGAAAAAGCTCAGCGGGATGGAGATGACCAGCGCACAGGGGCAGCTGATGACAAGGAAGGTCAGGGCGCGGTAGACCCAGTCGCCAAAGCGGGCGGGCTGTCCCATAAGCAGCAGCACCACCGGCGGCAGAAGCGCCAGCGCCAGTGCGCCGTAGCAGACGGCGGGGGTGTACACCCGGGCAAAGCGGGTGATAAAGTTTTCTGCCCGGGCTTTTTTCATGCTGGAATTTTCCACAAGGTCGAGAATTTTAGAGACGGTGGACTCGCCAAATTCCTTGGTGGTGCGCACTTTCAGCAGGCCGGTCATGTTCACGCAGCCGCTGATGACCTCGTCCCCGGCGTTCACATCCCGGGGCAGGCTTTCGCCGGTCAGGGCGGCGGTGTTCAGGGCAGAAGCGCCCTCCACGATGACGCCGTCAATGGGCACCCGCTCGCCGGGCTGCACCACGATGACGGTGCCCACCTCGACCTCATCCGGGTCCACCTGCTCCAGCTTGCCGTCCTCGCCCTCAATGTTGGCGTAGTCCGGGCGAATGTCCATCAGGCTGGCAATGCTCTGGCGGCTCTTGCCCACGGCGACGCTCTGGAACAGCTCACCGATCTGGTAGAAGATGATAACGGCGCAGCCCTCCACATAATCGCCCAGCGCAAACGCGCCCACGGTGGCAACTGCCATCAGAAAGCACTCGTCAAAGGGCTGACGGTTCTTGATGCCCTTCAGCGCCTTGCGCAGCACGTCCCAGCCCACCACAAGGTAGGGGATGCAGTAGAGCGCCAGCTCCACCGGCATGGGCAAGGCGGGCAAAAGCTTGAGCACGATCACCAACGCCACGGCGATCAGGATCCGCTCAAGGGTCTTTTTTTGTTTCTTGTTCATAAGCAACGCTCCTCATTTTGCGGTGCACCGGATGAAAAACGGGTGGTTTTCCACAAGTTTTTCGGCAAAAAATGGTTATTCCACAGTTTTACCCAGGTTTTCCACACAGTTTTCCGGCAGAAAAGCACTTTTCCACGCTTCTTTTTTGTTTTCCTCACGAAATCCGTTGAAAACCCGGTGGAAATTGTTGAAAAGTGGTGGATTTTTCCACAGAAAAACTCTCCCAGTCCGTACCGACCGGGAGAGCTTTGCCGCACATCAGATATCAAAGATCTCGCAGTCGTCCTCTACCTTCTTGCAGGCAGACAGCACATTCTCCATGGTGGCGTGGGGGTCGGCACCCTCGGCGAACTCCACCTTCATCTTCTGGGTCATAAAGCTGACGGTCGCCTTTTCCACACCAGAAACGGTGTTGGCGGCATCCTCCATCTTCTGGGCGCAGTTGGCGCAGTCCACTTCGATCTTGTAGGTCTTTTTCATAATAAGTACCAGCCTTTCTTTTCTGCGGGCGTGTGCCCGGTTATTCCTCGATATGATCCATCCCCATGGAAAGGATGCTGCGCACATGGTCGTCGTCCAGTGCGTAGAAAACGGTTTTGCCTTCCCGCCGGAAGCGCACAAGCTTGGAGTCTTTGAGCACCCGTAGCTGGTGGCTGACGGCAGACTGGCTCAGCTGCACGGCGTCCGCGATATCCTGCACGCAAAGTTCGCTGTCGTGCAAGGCATACAGAATTTTGATGCGGGTGGAATCGCCGAACACGCGGAACAGGTCTGCCAGTTCGTACAGCACCTCATCGTCCGGCATCTCTACCGGCTGCTTTTCCTTTTCCGGTGCGGTCTGTTCTAGCCCGGTCATGCTGTCCTCTCCCTTCGTTTTGATATATGAGCATCTGTTCATGTGTTCATGATAACACGCAGACGGCTCCCTGTCAAGCAAAAACCGCAAAGTTTTTTACATCCCCGCAAAATTGCTGAAAATCGCCGTAAAACGCAAAAAAGATGCAAATTTAATTTGCAAACAGGGTGCGGGTTGGGCAGCAGAACGATTTGAAATGGCTTCCGCTTCTTCCGGGTTGCGGCACCCAGCATCCGCATCGTGCCTTGGGCGGCACTTGCGTCTTGCTGGCCGCTGCCCCAACAACTCCTCCCTGTTTCCGCCGCTGGCGGCGGTCGTCGTCGTTGCTAGCCATGTTCAGCGGAAATAATATTTATATTTTCGCGTTTGGAGCGCTCCAAACGCTATTTTCACGGGAGGGGTCGTAGAGGGAAACGGCATTTGCAGCGCCGCTTTCTGCGAAAGCGCAGCGCTGCGGGCGGGCGCTCGCTCCCCCTTGGGGGAGCAGTCGCGTAGCGACTGAGGGGCTTTTAATGGAGAAGCGAAAAAAGCGTTAAAGCGATAGCGCCGACTGGCGCAGCGCTAGCTTTTTTTGTGCTTCGACTTCTTCTTTAGGATTATCAAGGGCGAGTAGCCCTTGGCCCGTTGCGGGGTGGGTGGAGTCCAGAGGTAGGGAGGGGGGAGTCGGAACACCCCTCCCTGCCTCTGGCCCAGCGGAGCGTCCCTGCACGCTTGCGGCAAGCAGAAACTTTTCCCGCGGAGCGCGACACGCTTCCAGTCCTCCCGCTTTCCGGGCGCTTCCCTGAAAAAATATGCAAAAAATAGTGCATTCCGGCGCGTTTTGTGATATCTTATAAAAGTGCGTGAAAACAAACAACACAACTGCGTTCAAAGGACGCATAAGGAGGAACTGTATATGAAGTTGGAAACCGGAATCTGCGGCGAGCAGAGCGTGCGCGTGAGCGCAGAGAACACTGCAAAGACCATGGGCAGCGGCACGCTGGACGTGTTTGCTACCCCTGCACTGGTGGCACTGGCCGAAAAGACCTGCTGGCAGAGCGTTGCCCCTGCGCTGGAAGCGGGCAGCGGCACGGTGGGCACCAAGCTGGAGCTGGAGCACACCGCACCCACCCCGGTGGGCATGACCGTGACCTGCCACAGTGAGCTGGTGGCTGTGGAAGGCCGCAAGCTGACCTTTAAGGTGACGCTTGCGGACGAGAAAGGCCCTGTGGGCGGCGGCACCCACGAGCGCTTTATCATCTTTGAGGAAAAGTTTGCCGCTAAGGCCGAGGCCAAAAAGGGCTAAGAATCGCTTTTATCTGTTTCGTCCAGCCGCAGCGGCGGCAAGTCTGCAGCCAGCAGCTGCTGCTCGGCGCGGGTCTGCGCGTCCTGCAAAAGCTGCACGGCCTGCACACTGGCGCGGAACAGTTCAAAGTACATGGCCTTGTAATCCGGCACGGTGCACACCCCCTTTGCATTTCTGTGGGTAGTCTGCCCCGCAGCCTGCGCCCCGATACGCCGGAGCGTTTCCCGCCACGGAAATCAACTTTTGAAATTTTCCCCGGTGCAAAAGCCTTCACCCCTTGGGGGGAAGGTGGCGCGCAGCGCCGGATGAGGGGTAATTTCCCGCAAGCAGCCGCTTGCCTGCGCCCTCATCAGTCACCTGCGGTGACAGCTTCCCCCGACCGGGGGAAGCCTTTAGAGGAAAACTGATTTCCGTATTTTTCGCAGACAATGATTGACACCTGATATGAGGAGCTTATGAAAAACAAAAACTTATCCTGGGTGGGGGCGCTGTTCGTCTTTGCCCTGCTGCTGTGGTGCACGGCGGTGACCCCCGGCAAGGTAGCCGACCCCGCCACCTACACCTGTGCGGTGTACAGCACCTTCTTTTCCCTGCTGCCGCCGGTCATTGCCATCGTGCTGGCGCTGAACACCAAGGAGGTGTACACCTCGCTGCTGGTGGGCATTGCCTCCGGCGCGCTGCTGTACGCCAACGGCAACCTTGAGCTGGCGCTGAACACCCTGTTCTTCAACGAGGACGGCGGCATGATCACCAAGCTGTCGGACTCCGGCAACGTGGGCATTCTGGCCTTTCTGGTGATGCTGGGCATTTTGGTGGCGCTGATGAACAAGGCGGGCGGCTCGGCGGCCTTCGGGCGCTGGGCGTCCACCCACATCCACAGCCGGGCGGGCGCACAATTTGCCACCCTGCTGCTGGGCGTGATGATCTTTGTGGACGACTACTTCAACTGCCTGACCGTGGGCTCGGTGATGCGCCCGGTGACCGACCGGCAGAAGGTGTCCCGCGCAAAGCTGGCCTACCTGATCGATTCCACCGCCGCACCCATCTGCATCATTGCGCCGGTGTCCAGCTGGGCGGCTGCGGTCACTTCCAGCGTCCCGGCGGGTTCCGGCATCAACGGCTTTACCATGTTCCTGCGCACCATTCCTTATAACTATTACGCCGTCATGACCGTTGTGATGAGCCTGTTCCTCATCTTTACCGGGGCAGAGTTCGGCCCCATGAAGCTGAACGAGGACAACGCCAAAAACGGTGATCTGTTTACCACCGCCGACCGTCCCTACGGCGACGATGTGGACGATGGGAATGACGCCAACGGCCATGTCATCGACCTGATCGCGCCGGTGCTGGTGCTGATCGCGGCTTGTATCTTCGGCATGGTATACACCGGCGGCTTCTTTGAGGGCGTGGACTTCATCACCGCCTTTGCGGACTGCAGCGCCTCGGCGGGTCTGGTGCTGGGCAGCAGCATCGCTTTGCTGTTCACCTTTGTATTTTACCGGGTACGCGGCGTGATGACCTTTCAGGACTTTGCCGCCTGCATCCCCGAGGGCTTCAAGGCCATGGTCAGCCCCATGCTGATTTTGTCCCTTGCATGGACGCTGTCCGGCATGACCGGCCTGCTGGGCGCAAAGTATTATGTGGCAAACCTGCTGGGCAGCTCTGCGGCGGCTTTGCAGTATCTGCTGCCGTTCATCATCTTCCTTGTGGCGGTGTTCCTTGCCTTTGCCACCGGCACTTCCTGGGGCACCTTCTCCATCCTGATTCCCATCGTCTGTCAGGCCTTCCCGGACGGCGAGATGCTGGTGGTGTCCATTGCCGCCTGCCTGTCCGGCGCGGTGTGCGGCGACCACTGCTCTCCCATCTCGGATACCACCATCATGGCTTCGGCAGGCGCACATTGCAGCCATGTGAACCACGTTTCCACCCAGCTGCCCTATGCCATTACGGCGGCGGCCTGCTCGGCGGTGTGCTACATCATCACCGGCCTTGCACAGGCGGTGCTGGGCAGCCGCGCAAGCCTTGTCACCTCGCTGGTGCTGCTGGTGGTTGCCATCGTGCTGGAACTGGCGGTGCTCGGCGTCATCCGCGCCCGCACCCGGGCAAAAACTTCCGGGGAAACTACGTAATATGGAAATCAATTTTTGAAGATTGACCCGGGGCAAAAGCCTTCACCCCTTGGGGGGAAGGTGGCGCGTAGCGCCGGATGAGGGGTGACTTTCCCGCAACCTGCTGCTTGCCTGCGCCCTCATCAGTCACCTGCGGTGACAGCTTCCCCCGGCCGGGGGAAGCCTTTAGCGGAAAATCGATTTCCATGGCTGTGTAAAAATTCCGCTATGCAGCGGGGCATTTTCGTGGTATACTAGCCGTATAGCAAGAAAACTAAAGCATCGGAGGCGCATGACCCATGCTGGAAAAAGCTTTTCAGGACGTCTATACCAAATTCAAGCTGCATTTTTATCAGAACGTGTTCCAGCGCTTTGCCACCCGTGAGGCTACCCTGACCACGGTGGAGTCCTTCTGCATGGAGGGCATCATGGCGATGGGCGAGCCCACCATTGCGGAGTTTTCCCGCATGATGCAGATTTCCACCCCCAATGCGGCGTACAAGATCGGCAGTCTGGTGAAAAAGGGCTATGTGGAAAAGATCCAGTCCACCACCGACCGGCGGGAGTACCATCTGCGCCCCACCCAGAAGTATATCGACTACTACAACATCAGCTACTCGTATCTGCACACCGTAGTGGAGCGTGCCCGGCAGCGCTTTACCCCCGAGGAATGCGCAAAGCTGGAACAGATGCTTACCATTGTGAGCACCGAGCTGATGCCGGAACTGGACATCCTGAAAAAAGGCGAGGCATAAGAACGATAAAACGCAAAGACGGGCAGCCCGCAGGCTGCCCGTCTTTGTTTTTGTCAAAATAATTTTACGCGATCAAAAAGCATTTACTTCCATAGGTTTTCGGGGTACTGACCCTCGGCGGTCTTGCGGGCGATGGCATCCACCACCAAAGGCTTATCCTCCCGGTAGGTGACGCCGAACCACTTATCCGTGCTGCGCAGCACCTGAATTTTTGCCTTGTGCTCCTCGATCAGCTCGGTCACGACCAGCGGCAGGAAATACTCGCACTTCAGGGGGTTCACCGGCAGATTCTCGGTCAGCCAGCCCGCAAAGCGCTGCTCGGCCTCGTCCAGAAAGCTTTTACCGAAGCCCCACAGGTTCATACTCACGGGGGTGTCGCCGGGCAGATCCACCCAGCTCTCACCGCCATCTTCGGTGTAGTGTGCGCCGCCATCGCAGGGCTCGATGCGGGTGCGCTCGGTCACGCTTTGCAGGGTGCCGTCCTCGTTTTTGATGCACACGCCGCGCGCCACGCTGCCGTTTTCGGACAGGGTGTTCTTCAACAGGTAGCTGACCATGCAGTAGCGGTAGAAATCATCATCGGCGTGGGTGGACAGGTAATCGTACATCACCTGAAAGGCCTCCGGGCCGTAGTAGTCGTCCGCATTGATGACCGCAAAAGGGCCGTCGATCAGGGGCTTTGCAGCCAGCACGGCATGGCAGGTGCCCCAAGGCTTTACACGGCCTTCCGGCACGGCAAAGCCTGCGGGCAGCTCTTCCAGCTGCTGAAAAGCGTACTTCACGTTCATTGCTTTGGCCACGCGGTCACCGATGGCAGCTTTGAAGGCGTCCTCGATCTCGTGCTTGATGACAAAGATCACGGTCTCAAAGCCGGCGCGGCGGGCGTCGTAGAGGGAATAGTCCATAATGACCTGTCCGTTGGGGCCCACCGGGTCGATCTGCTTCATGCCGCCGTAGCGGCTGCCCATGCCGGCTGCCATGACGACCAGTACCGGTTTATTCATCTTCATTTCCTCCTGTATCTGCCGGGGTTTCCGGCGTTGTAGCGTTCTGAGGCTATTATACACTGCTTCGCCGCCTGTGGCAAGGTGCAGCGGGGGAGAACGATTTTATACATTTCTGCCGCTATCCCTTGATTTTTTTGTTCCGGCGTGCTACAATCAGCGTAGTTTCATCCTGTCCAAAACATTGATGCGGACAAACTGAAGCCCCGCTTTTCATGCCGCAGAGAGGGCTGCCCCGGGTTTCCGGGTGCTGCAAGCAGCCTGCCATGACCCCGGCTTCTACCACCGCAGAGTGCAGAGGCGAACCTCTGCCGGGCGTGCCCGTTACAGCACTGCGAGGGGCGCGTTTCCCCGCCGGGGAGCGCGCAATTCGGGTGGAACCGTGGAACGCAGACATTTGATCGGCGCTTCATCCCGTGAGTTTTACGGGGTGAAGCGCTTTTTGTTTTTGTTCAACACCGCATTGTCAAAGGAGAATCTACTATGAAGATCATCTACAAGGACGGTCATGTGGACGAGTGCCCGCAGGATCAGGAGCTGCACGTTATCCGTCACACCGCTGCTCACGTTATGGCACAGGCCATCAAGCGCCTGTACCCGCAGGCTGATTTTGCTTTCGGCCCTGCCACCGAGAACGGCTTCTACTACGATGTCGATCTGGGTGACCAGAAGCTGAGCGACGAGGATCTGGCCAACATCGAAAAAGAGATGCACAAGATCGTCAAGGAGAACCTGCCCATCAAGCCCTTCATCCTGCCCCGTGCCGAGGCTGAGAAGCTGATGGAGGAGCGCAAAGAGAACTACAAGATCGAGCACATGGCAGATCTTGCCGACGAGACCGAGTTCAGCTTCTTCCAGCAGGGTGAGTACGTGGATATGTGCATCGGACCCCACCTGACCTACACCAAGGCACTGAAGGCTTTCAAGATCACCCAGCAGTCCGGCGCATACTGGAAGAACGACAAGGAAAACAAGATGCTGACCCGTATCAACGGCGTGGCCTTCCGCAATCAGGAGGAGCTGGACGCATGGGAGAAGGAGCAGCAGGAGGCCCGTGAGCGCGATCACCGCAAGATCGGCAAGGAGATGGGCCTGTTCATGACCGATGATCTGGTGGGCCGCGGCCTGCCCATGTTCCTGCCCGCAGGCTACACCGTCTGGCAGGAGCTGGAGAACTATATCAAGGAGAAGGAGCGTGCACGCGGCTACCTGCACGTTATGACTCCCTGCATCGGCACTGTGAACCTGTATAAGACCTCCGGTCACTGGGATCACTACCGTGAGAACATGTTCCCCGCCATGGAGATGGAGGGCGAGAGCTATGTTCTGCGCCCGATGAACTGCCCCCACCACATGATGATCTACGCAAATCGTCCCCATTCTTACCGTGACCTGCCCATGCGCATCGGTGAGATCGCCCACGATTTCCGTTACGAGTCCTCCGGCACCTTGAAGGGCATCGAGCGCGGCCGTCACTTCTGCCAGAACGATGCTCACCTGTTCTGCACCCCGGAGCAGATCAAGAGCGAGGTCGCAAACGTGTGCGACCTGATCTTTGAGGTGTACAAGGACTTCAACATTACCGATTACCGCTGCGTGCTGAGCCTGCGTGATCCTGCCGACAAGAAGAAGTACCACGACGATGATGCCATGTGGAACCATGCAGAGCAGGCCCTGCGCGAGGTGCTGACCGAGCTGGGCATCCACTTCACCGAGGAGATCGGCGAGGCTGCCTTCTACGGCCCGAAGCTGGACGTGAACGTGAAGCCCGCCGTGGGTGCCGAGTACACCCTGTCCACCTGCCAGCTGGACTTCTGCCTGCCCGCAAAGTTCCACCTGACCTATGTGGACAAGGACGGCTCTGAAAAGACCCCCGTGGTGCTGCACCGCGCAATTCTGGGCTCTCTGGACCGCTTCATGGCTTACCTGATCGAGGAGACCAAGGGCAAGTTCCCCACCTGGCTGGCTCCCACGCAGGTCAAGGTGCTGCCCGTGTCCGAAAAGACGCTGGAGTACGCACAGGATGTGACCGAGAAGCTGTCTGACGCCGGTATCCGTGTTGTGCTGGATGACGACAACCAGAAGATCGGCTACAAGATCCGTGCCGCACAGCAGGTGGACCGCGTGCCCTATATGCTGGTGCTGGGCGCCAAGGAAGCCGAGGCCGGCAACATCTCCGTGCGCGATCGCAAGGGCGAGACCACCGAGATGAGCCTTGAGGACTTCATCGCCAAGGTCACCACCGAGATCCGCACCCGCAGCCTGTAAGGTATAATATAAGAACGAGGGCGCTGCACAGCATTTTGTGCAGCGCCCTCGTTTTTTGATTACAGAGAAAAGAGATTTACTTCCCAAACAGATCACTATGGGTGCCGGTGCGGGTCAAGGTCAGCACCAGAACATCGTTCTGCACCCGATAGACCAGCAGCCAGTCCGGCTGGATATGGCACTCCCGGTGCCCGACCCAATCACCCGTCAGGGCGTGGTCGCGGTTCTTCTCCGGCAGCGGCTCTCCCATTGCAAGGCAGGCGATCACGTCCTGCAGCAGTTCAATTTTTAGTCCCCGTTTTCTGGCCAGCTTATAATCCTTGCGGAACTGGGTGGTGGGGATAATGGTCAGCTTTGTTTCTCTCATTTTTCCAGATCCGCAAACAGCTCATCCAGATCCCGATACTTCTTTGCCTTCGGGTCTGCCGCGATATGCTCTGCTTCCAGCATAGCGGCCACGGTCTCCTTGTTCGGGCGCTCGGTGCGGATCTCGAAGGGAATACCGCCCTCCCGCAAGGACTGCCGCACAAAGATGTTGAACGCGGTGGAAAGGTTCATGCCCAGTTCTGCAAACAGGGCATCGGCCTGCGCCTTCAGGTCGGAATCCATCCGAATACTGACATTGGTAGTTGCCATACAGATCAGCTCCTTTCGCCTTTATTATAAGTGCATTGCACGAAGATTGCAATACGCTGCACATAAAATTTACAAATTCGCGGCACAGCAAAAGCCCCGCTCCCTTGTGCGCAGGAGCGGGGCTTTCGACTTACTGTTGAATCGAACAAAAAAGGAAAAGGAAAAAGGAGAACGATCTATCTGTCACGCCGGGCGGCGGGGACTGTGTCGGAGCAGCCTGACTGCCGCCGCAGCGGGAACAGCGGAGAATTTTGTGGAGGGTTACTCCACATCCTGCAGCGCGGCGTAGTTCTCTTCGCCGGTGCGGATCTTGACCACGCGGGTCACGTTGTAGACAAAGATCTTGCCATCGCCGATGTGGCCGGTGTACAATGCCTTCTTGGCAGCTTCCACCACAGCGTCCACGCTGATGCGGGAGACGATGACCTCCACCTTGATCTTGGGCAGCAGGGTGGTATCCACCGGCACGCCGCGGTACTTTTCAGGCGTGCCCTTCTGGATGCCGCAGCCCATGACCTGCGTCACAGTCATGCCGGTGACCCCCAGATCATTCAGAGCAGTCTTGAGCTGATCGAACTTTGCCAGCTTTGCAATGATGGACACCTTATGCATACCGGTGTCGTAGACGCCATCGTGGATCACAGGCTCGCGCACCACCGGCACGGCAGCATCCATCTGCTTTGCCGAAGCCTTGGTGACGTCGTCCTCGCCCAGATCAGTGTTCTCGTTGGGGGTCATGGCAGCGGAGTTTGCATCCGAGATGGCAAAGCCTGCATAAGCGGAAGCCAGACCGTGCTCGTGGATGTCCAAACCGTCGATCTCCACCTCGGCGGGCACACGCAGGCCAAGGGTCTTATCAATGATCTTGAAGATGATGAACATCACCACCACAACGTAGACATCCACGCAGACCAGACCCAGCAGCTGGGTGCCCAGCTGTGCCAGACCGCCGCCGTAGAACAGACCGGCATGGGCCGTGTTGGATCCGGTGGAGAACAGACCCACCGCAATGGTGCCCCAGACGCCGTTTGCAAAGTGGACGGAAACAGCACCTACGGGGTCATCCACCTTGGCGATCTTATCAAAGAATTCCACACTCAGCACCACAAGGATACCGGCCACAAAGCCGATGAAGAAAGCGCCAAAGGGGGAGACGGTATCGCAGCCTGCGGTAATGGCCACAAGGCCTGCCAGAGAACCGTTCAGGGTCATGGAGACATCCGGCTTACCGTAGCGCAGCCAAGTGAAAATCATGGTCACGCAGGTAGCAACGGCTGCGGCAAGGTTGGTGTTGAAGCAGACCAGACCGGTCAGGGTCATAGTGGCATCGGTGGACAGGCTCAGGGAAGAGCCGCCGTTGAAGCCGAACCAGCAGAACCACAGGATGAACACGCCCAGAGCACCGGCGGTCAGGTTGTGACCGGGGATGGCGTGGGGGTTGCCGTCCTTATCGTACTTGCCAATACGGGGGCCAAGCATCCAAGCGCCCAGCAGAGCGATGACGCCGCCCACGTTATGCACGGCTGCGGAGCCTGCAAAATCGTGGAAGCCCATGCTCTGCAGCCAGCCGCCGCCCCACATCCAGTGGCCGCAGATGGGGTACACCACCAGCGAGATGGCGGCGGAGTACACGCAATAGGCCTTGAAGTTGGTGCGCTCGGCCATGGAGCCGGAGACGATAGTGGCTGCCGTGGCACAGAACACGGTCTGGAACACGATGTACACCCACAGGGGGATATCCAGACCCAGATGGCTGTAATCGCCCTGAATGAAGGGATCGAAGCCGCCGATCAGTGCGCCGGTGCCGCCGAACATCAGGCCGAAGCCGATGAGCCAGTAGCAGGGCGTGCCGATGCAGAAATCCATCATGTTTTTCATCAGGATGTTGCCGGTGTTCTTTGCCCGGGTGAAGCCGGCCTCGCACAAAGCGAATCCGGCCTGCATGAAGTACACTAGAAACGCTCCTACGAGCGTCCAGCAGGTGTTGACGGAGCTAAACATACTTTCCTACCTCCTACGGTCATTTTTTTGCACAGGGAGCCCTCTATTCTCTCCGTGCGGCAGTATCCCCGAAAACACAAAAGGCGCTGGCGGAATTGCTTCCGTCAGCGCCTTTGCTTTCGATGGCACGAGTATAGTCTCTTTGTGCAAACCTGTCAAGTATTCATCTCAAGGTTTTACGTTTTTCACAACACGGTGAAACTTTGCCCTGCTAAAGTTTGGCAAATCTTTTGCCTGTCAGCCGTTTTTGCCGTCCTTCGGGGAGCCGGACTTGTCCTTTTCCTTGGCGTTTGCCGGGCGGTGGCCGCCCTCCATCTCCCAGTGCAGCAGCATACTCATCAAAGCGCGCAGCGCAAAGGTAGCCGCCAGCGGCACCACGGACTCCAGATTTTGCAGCAAAAAGGTCTTGGCGATCTCTGCTGACATCAGAAATTCCAGCGCGGTGGTCAGGCCGCTGCTCATTTCATGGTGGAAGTCCCGGTGGTCGTTGAAGAAGGTGGCGCGGACATAGTAGAAGGTGGCCTTGGCCAGACTGGTGATGATGATGAACAGACCCACCACCTCCGCAAGACCGGCGATCATGGGCACTGCAGTTTCCAGAAAGGCATCCAGCAGGTGGGTGAGGTTCAGGTTGAACAGGGTCAGTCCTTGCATGATCTCCTCCGCAGCTTACAGCAGGGTCTTGATGTAGGCGGCCAGCTCCTCGTCCTTGCAGGAAGCGAAGAACAGCTCAGAGAACTTTGCACCCGCCACAGCGCCCTTCAGCAGATCCTGATCGATGCTCTTCAGGCACTCGATGAGGGGCTTGAAGGTGGCGGCGCGCACGCCGTCCAGAATCTTCTTGTTGCGCTGCTCGGGCACAACGCGCTCCTTGGGGTAGCCCTGACCGTGGCCGAAGCCGAACAGCTTCTCGAAGCAATACTCGAGGTTCAGTTCGCCGCCCCAGCCGAAGCCCTTGGCAAAGGGCATGGCAACGGCGTTGCCGTCGTTGACGTGGGCAAAGGTGTAGGCATCCACGGGATCCTCCACATGGCCGCAGATGACACCGGGGAAGCTGTTCAGTGCCAGCATGGCGCCCTCGCCGGTGCCGCAGCCGGTAACAACGTAGTCCGCAGCGCCGCTGTTCAGCAGAATAGCAGCCAGAATGCCGCACTGCACATAGGTCAGCTGTGCAGCATCGTCGGCGGCGTACATACCGTAGTTGACCACCTCATGACCCATGGGCTCCACCACCTTTTTCAGGGCGGCTTCAATGATGCCGTTTTTGGCGGCCTGACTGTTCTCGTTGATAAGTGCGATCTTCATAACAATGGTTCTCCTTCTTATTTTTCCCTGCGGTACGCAGGGATTATACAAAGTCCTCCCGCATGGGGGTAAAGAAATCCAGCATCACGCCGCCCTCCAGACAGACACAGCCGTGCATGACGCCGTTCTGCTTGAGCAGGGTGTCGCCGGGGCCTACCTCCCGGGTCTCGTCCCCGATGGTAAAGCGGTACCGCCCGGAGACGATATAGGTGATCTGGGTGTGGGGGTGGCAGTGCATGGCACCCACGCCGCCGGTCTCAAAGGTGTTTTCCACACACATGGCGTCCTTGCTATACGCCAGCACGCGGCGCTGCACCCCGGGGCCGCAGGGTTCCGGGGAAATTTCGGCATGGGGCACCCAAGGGATATCCTGATGTGCTTTTTCCATTATAGCATAACATCCTTTCCCGTACAAACAAAAGGGGACTGCCACACAACGCTGTGCGGCAGTCCCCGGTCAAGAACTGCGGAGTGCCCTCAGCGTTTACTGGGGCTGCTTGCCGATGTAGGCCAGAATGCCGCCGTCCACATACAGGATCAGGCCGTTGACAAAGTCAGAAGCCTCAGATGCCAGGAACACAGCGGGTCCGCCCAGATCCTCGGCCTCGCCCCAGCGGCCTGCGGGGGTCTTGGCAACGATGAACTGGTCGAAGGGGTGACGGCTGCCGTCGGGCTGGATCTCGCGCAGCGGTGCGGTCTGCGGGGTAGCGATGTAGCCGGGTCCGATGCCGTTGCACTGGATGTTGTAAGCACCGTACTCGGAAGCGATGTTCTTGGTCAGCATCTTCAGGCCACCCTTTGCTGCTGCATAGGCAGAAACGGTCTCACGGCCCAGCTCGCTCATCATGGAGCAGATGTTGATGATCTTGCCGCCGCCCTGTGCGATCATATCGGGGATGATGGCCTTTGCCACGATGAAGGGAGCGTTCAGATCCACGTCGATGACCTGACGGAACTGAGCAGCGCTCATCTCGGTCATGGGGATGCGCTTGATGATACCGGCGTTGTTGACCAGAATGTTGATGTGGCCGACTTCCTCGGTGATCTTTGCCACCATAGCGTTGACGGCGTCCTCATCGGTGACGTCGCAGACGTAGCCGTGGGCCTTGATGCCTGCCTCTGCATAGGAAGCCAGACCCTTGTCCACCAGCTCCTGCTTGATATCATTGAACACGATGGTAGCGCCGTTGGCTGCCATAGCCTTTGCAATTGCCATGCCGATGCCGTAGGATGCGCCGGTGATCAGCGCCACCTTGCCGGTCAGATCAAAAGATTTGGGAGTGCACTGTGCCATAATAAAGTCCTCCTGTCAAAAAACCATATTTTACACGGGGCAAAACCGCACCGTGCTGCTTTGCAAAGCGCGTCGTATCCGGCCGTGCCGGAGCGCGCTCTTACTTGTATACCAGTCTAGCATCCTTTGCAGGAAGTGTCAAGGCACATTCTTATGAAGTTTTATGGTACTTTCTTTAGATTTCCGTTTTTTCACCACAAAACAGTACGTCAGCCCGCTGTTTTTTAGTCATCAGTTTGTGTGGGCTGACGTGCCTTGTCACGGTGCACAAGATATTCCGGCTTAATTTGGGCTTGTTGACAAGTTTAGGCGACCTTTGGCTTTTACCTGCTCAGAATACCACAGAAATCAGCTTTTTCAGCTTAACCCGGGGACAAAAGCCTTCACCCCTTGGGGGGAAGGTGGCTGCGAACGCAGTGAGCAGACGGATGAGGGGTAATTGCCCGATAGCTGCTGCTTGCCTGCGCCCTCATCAGTCACCTGCGGTGACAGCTTCCCCCGACCGGGGGAAGCCTTTATTCGGAAAATTGATTTCAATGCCGGAATACGGCTTCATCCCAGCTTTTTCTTCTGCTGGCGTGCCACAATGGGCATCAGCAGAGGAATGGGCACAAGGCGCTGGGCGCTGGTGCACAGCCGCATAAAGGCAGAGGGCACAATGATGGTCTTGCGGTGCATCATGCCCAGCAGAGCCTCCTCCACACACAGCTCCGGCGTGATGCCCCGCAGGGCAAACACCACACCGGCGTGGTCGTTGAACTCGGTATCCACCGGGCCGGGGCAGAGGGCGCAGACATAGACCGGGCTGTGCATCTCCCGCAGCTCCTCGGCCACGCCGCGGGTCATGCTGACCACATAGGCCTTGCTGGCGTAGTAGCCCGCCATATAAGGCCCGCCGGGCAGCAAACCCGCAGAGGACGCCACATTCAGGATGGTGCCGCCGCCCTGCGCGTGCATCTTGCGCACCACGGCGCGGAACAGCCGCGCCATGGCAGCAACATTCACTTGGACCATCTCTTCCTCGCGGGCTTCCTCCGTTTCCAGAATGCTGCCGCAGACGCCGAAACCGGCGTTGTTGATGAAGATGTCGATGTGTTCATCAGCCAGCACCTCGCACAGGCGGCTGCACTCCTCGGCGCGGGAGAGGTCGGCGGTCTCAATACGGCATTCCGTGCCATGGGCTGCGTGCAGCTCCTTGGCAAGAGCCTGCAAGCGGTCGGCGCGGCGGGCAGTCAGGATGAGCCGACAGCCCATGGCGGCGTACCGGCGGGCGAACTCCCGGCCGATGCCGGAACTTGCGCCGGTGATCCAGATGGTCTTTTGCATGGTGGTTCTCCTTTTTTCTTCTCGCCCCCAGAACGGGGCTTTCTGTACTTGTTGCCGCTATTTTAGCATAGTTTGACCGCATTTTCTATGCAATTTTCGTAAACGATGCAAAAGAGAGCCCGAAACGCCTGCGGCGTTTCGGGCTCTCTCATAAATATTATTTCAGCAGGTTATCGTTGTCGAAGTAGTCGATGCGCATGGCCTTGCGCACCTCGTCCAGTGTGGCGGCAGCGGTCTTTTCGGCGTAGGCGCTGCCCTCTTTGAGGATTTCCACCACCTCGGGCAGACGCTGCTCCCACTCCTTGCGGCGGGTGCGGATAGGCTCCAGCTCAGCCTGCATGACGCTGTTCAGGAACTTTTTCACCTTCATATCGCCAAGACCACCGCGCTGATAGTGCGCCTTGACCTCGTCCAGATTCTGGTACTCCGGCCAGAACTCGGCAAAGTGCTCCGGGCGGCAGAAGGCGTCCAGATAGATGAACACCGGGTTGCCCTCCACCTTGCCGGGGTCCTGCACACGCAGGTGGTTGGGGTCGGTAAACATGGACTTGACCTTCTTCTCGATCTCCTCCGGTTCCTCGGACAGATAGATGCAGTTGCCAAGGCTCTTGCTCATCTTGGCCTTGCCGTCAATGCCGGGCAGACGCAGGCAGGCGGCGTTCTGGGGCAGAACGATCTGGGGCTCTACCAGCGTTTCGCCGTAGACGGAGTTGAACTTGTGCACGATCTCGCAGCACTGCTCGATCATGGGTTTCTGATCCTCACCGGCGGGCACGGTGGTAGCCTTGAAGGCGGTGATATCGGCAGCCTGACTGATGGGGTAGCAGAAGAAGCCCACCGGGATGCTGGCTTCGAAGTTGCGCATCTGGATCTCGCTCTTCACGGTGGGGTTGCGCTGCAAACGGCTGACGGTGACCAGATTCTGGTAGTAGAAGCTCAGCTCGGTCAGCTGGGGCACCATGGACTGGATGAAGATGTGCACCTTGTTGGGGTCCAGACCGCAGGCCAGATAGTCCAGTGCCACCTGCAGAATGTTCTGGCGCACCTTCTCCGGGTTGTCGGCGTTGTCGGTCAGCGCCTGCGCGTCGGCGATCATGATAAAGATCTCGTCATATTCGCCGGTGTTCTGCAGCCGCACCCGCTCCTTCAGAGAGCCGACATAGTGGCCAACGTGCAGGCGGCCGGTGGGACGGTCGCCGGTCAGAATAACTTTTTTCATGATGTTCTCCTTTGTCAAGGGTTTGACCCCCTCCGTCAATGCCTTACGGCATTGCCAGCTCCCCCAAGGGGGCGCCTTTCTGCCTTACTGCACCGTAAAGCTGCGCGGCAGGAGGTTCCTTTTATACTTTATAGTGTGTTAAGTATAGCCCCCCGGGGCGGTGCTGTCAACAAGACTGCCGGAAAAAGAAAAAAGCGATGGAAATTTTCCATCGCTTTGCTGGCGCCTCTTGCCTGACTCGAACAGGCGACACCCTGATTAACAGTCAGGTGCTCTAACCGACTGAGCTAAAGAGGCATCTATATAAAACGGCACATGACCGTTTTACTACTATAAAATGGTGACCCGTACCGGAATCGAACCGATGTTAAAGGCGTGAGAGGCCTCTGTCTTAACCGCTTGACCAACGGGCCATACGTCCATTTTGCATCAGGTGTTCGCACCCGACTTGGCTATTTTAGCATACCGGGTGCCCTTTGTCAACAGCAAATTTCGATTTTATTGGAAAAAAGTAAAATTTTCGCCGCAGCCCCGGAACGGCGGCAGACACTGCGCCCGCTGCCGCGCTGCGATATCTACTATAAAGGAACGATAAAATGGTGAAACCTAAGTTCCGATAGTTGACAATGTGGTAAAATGTGGTACTCTTAGGGTGCAAAAAGCATTTGAGGAGGGTTTGTATTATGGCTATGAAAATGGATCGTCGTGCGTTTTTAAAGACCTCTGCTGCGGTGGCAGTGGCAGTATCCATGACCGGACTGCTGGGCGGCTGCGGTGAAAGTGACAGCGGCACCGATCTGGGTGGCTTTACGGTTGCTGTGGGTGAATGGAGTGCCGTCCCTCATGATCAGGGCATAGGTACCGGGAAATCCTGGTATGCAGATTTCGCAGTGACTGTGCGCGTTCATAATCTGGATAATTCCAATGGCTTCAGTTTCCCCGCAAAATCCGTGTTTGTGCTTAAGATCGACGGTCAGAAAGTCGCGCTGCAGGGCGGAAATCTGCTGAGCAATATCACGCTGGTCATGAAAAAGGGCGAGCGCAAAACGGGTGTGCTGACCTTCCGTCTGGATGAGAGCCAGAAAAATCTCTATCAGGCAATGGAAGCTCAAACCGCAGATATCAAGCTTAGGGTTGGCGTAGACCCCACCGAGACCTATACCGGTGTTTATGAAGGCTATACCTTTAAGAAGGATTCCAAACTTGCATAATTGAACCCAAACAGCCTAATACAGGAGGTGCATCGCTATGATCGACCGCAGAACATTTCTCAAGCTCAGCGCCGGGGCACTGGTGCTGACCGCCGCAGGGGCTTTGACCGGCTGCGGGGATACTGTGATCGACAAGACCAGCGGTGTGGCGAAGATCGGTGATGTCACCTTTATCTGCGCAAAGCCGTTTCCGGGCGGCGGCGATACCTTTACATTGACCTATCAGACACAGTTCACCATCCAGAACAAAAGTGCCGAAAAGGTAGTCATCAAGCCGGAGGACATCACCTGCATCTTCCGGGAGGCGGACACCAAGGAAACGCTGTATTTCAAGCGGAACGAACTGGTCGCAGAGCCGGGGCAGACGATCAACTACAATGGCTGGCAGGAGTTCTATCTGGAAACCAAGGAGCGTGTGCAGGAAAAGAACAGTCCCGGCACCTACGAACTGCGTGTGCGCTACAATGGTCAAACCGCTGTATTCCTCTATGGGAATAACGGCAAAAACGTAACGGGCCGCGTAGAGTAAAACCGAATACACCCCGCCGCCGGGCACTTCTGGAAACAGGAGTGCCCGACGGCTTTTTGTTTTGTGCCGCGTTACCTGTTCTTTACATTGGGGCTGGCATTGTGCACAAAGTTTTACGCACTTTTTGCACGTCCATGGTCGCGGCAAGGGGGGAAAAGCGGTAGAATAAGGCCGTTCCCAAGGAAAACACAAAAGACAGTGCCGGGCGGACGCCCGGGTTTTTAATGGAGGAAATTTTATCATGAAAAAGATCTCTCGTCGTTCGTTTCTGACCGTTTGCGGTGCAGCTGCTGCGGCTGCTGCCCTGACTGCCTGCGGCGGCTCTGCTTCTTCCGCATCCAGCACCGCTGCTTCTGCTTCCAGCACCGCTTCTTCCGCTGCCGGGCAGGCAGCCGGCACCCTGAGCGGCAACGTTGCTACCGGCGGTTCTACTTCCATGAAGAACGTCATCGCAGCCCTGACCGAGGGCTTTGCCGAGGTCGAGCCGGGCGTCACCGTCAGCTACGACCCCACCGGTTCCGGCGCAGGCATCACCGGCGCTACCGACAAGACGCTGGACATCGGCCTGTCCTCCCGCGCCCTGAAGGACGACGAGAAGAACGATGTGGACGGCACCACCGTGGCGCTGGACGGCATCGCCATCATCGTGAGCAAGGACAGCAAGGTCGCTGACCTGACTGTGGAGCAGCTGAAGAAGATGTTCACCGGCGAAATTACCAACTGGAAGGAGGTCGGCGGCGATGACGGCGAGATCGTTCTGGTGGGCCGTGAGGCCGGTTCCGGCACCCGCGATGGCTTTGAGAGCATCGTGGACGTGAAGGACAGCTGCAAGTACGCACAGGAGCTGACCGCTACCGGCGCTGTCATCAGCGCCGTGGAGGCAAACCCGCTGGCCATCGGCTACGCTTCTCTGTCCGCTGTGGGCGACACCGTTGCCATGGTCACCGTGGAGGGTGTGGAGTGTAGCGAGGATACCGTGAAGGACGGCAGCTATAAGATCCAGCGTCCCTTCGTGTTCGTTACCAACAAGAGCGTTGCCCTGTCTGAGCAGGCACAGGCCTTTGTGGACTTTGCCACCAGCAAGGACGCTGCCGACCTCATCCGCACCGCAGGCGCTGTGCCTGTGAACGAGTAATTACCGGGTGGTTTGCCGGGGAGTTTCCCCAGCGAATGATCCGAGGGTGGGACCCTGTTGCCGCAGGCAATAGGGCGGGAGCTGGAAGCCCCGAATTTCGCGGGGAAAGCTCCCCGGTGAACCGCCCACCCCGCATCTGAACAAGAGAACTGCCGCGTCGGCCTGCCCTAAAAGGCTGGGCTGGTGCGGCTTTTTATAGGATTGCGTTATGAAAAATACAACCTCTTCTCTGCGCCGGGTACGGCTGCCCCGCACCCCCGCCGACTGGCTGGAAGCGGTGATGAATTTCATCTTCTTCCTGTGCGGAATGCTGGCGGTGTGCTGTGTGGTGCTTATCTCGGTGTACATGGTGGTCTCCGGCGTGCCGGCTATCCATAAAATTGGCCTGTTCAAGTTCCTGTTCGGCACAAAATGGGCATCCACCGCGGCAGAACCGCTGTTCGGCATTCTGCCCTTCATCCTGTCCAGTGTCTACGGCACGCTGGGCGCTACCATCCTCGGCGTGCCCATCGGCCTGCTGACGGCAGTGTTCCTCTCCAAGGCCGCAGACCCCAAGCTGCGCACCGTGGTGGTCACCGCCATCGAGCTGCTGTCCGGCATCCCCAGCGTGGTGTTCGGCCTTTTGGGTATGCAGGTGCTGGTGCCCGCCGTGGCAAAAGCTTTCGGCAAGGCCTCCGGTGCCTGCCTGCTCAGCGCCATCGTGGTGCTTTCCATCATGATCTTACCCAGCATCGTGTCCGTGTCGGTGACGGCGCTCAACGCCGTGCCGCCGGAGTATGAGCAGGGAAGTCTTGCGCTGGGTGCCACCGACACCGAAACATGGTTCAAGATCAGCATTCCGGCGGCGAAAAGCGGCATTGCCGCAGGCGTTGTGCTGGGCATCGGCCGCGCCATTGGCGAGGCCATGGCCGTGATGATGGTGGCGGGCAACAGCCCCAATATGCCGGACAGCCTGTTCCGCAGCGTCACCCTGCTGACCACTGCCATCGCCAAGGAAATGAGCTACGCCGGCGGCTTGCAGCGGCAGGCACTGTTCAGCATCGCGCTGGTGCTGTTCGTGTTCATCATGCTCATCAATGTTGTGCTGAATGTGGTACTGAAGGGAGGAAACCGCGATGAATAACAGCTTTTCGCCCTCCCGCCGGGCATGGAACCGGGTAATGACCGTGCTGGTCTGGGCAAGCGCAGTGCTGGTGATGGTGCTGGTGGCCGGGATCATCGGCATGGTGCTGGTGCGGGGCACCCCCCACATCAGCTGGAAATTCCTTTCCACCACCGCCAGTGTGCTGAAAAAGACGGACGGCATTCTGCCCGCCATCCTCAACACCCTGTATGTCATTGTGCTGACATTACTCATCGTATTGCCGCTGGGCGTAGGTGCGGCGGTCTACCTGACCGAATACGCCTCTAACCGACGGCTCATCGAGGTCATCGAGTTCACCAACGAAACGCTGGCCGGTATCCCCAGCATCATCTACGGCTTGGTGGGTATGCTGGTGTTCAGTCAGGCGCTGGGCTTCCAGACCTGTCTTTTGTCCGGCAGTCTGACGCTGGTGGTGATGAACCTGCCCACCATCATCCGCACCACGCAGGAATCCCTTAAAACGGTGCCGCAGGGCTACCGTGAGGGTGCCATGGGTTTGGGTGCGGGCAAGTGGCATATCATCCGCACCATTGTGCTGCCTTGCAGCATTGACGGCATCGTCACCGGCTGCATTCTGGCTGTGGGACGCATCGTGGGCGAAAGCGCCGCGCTGCTGTTCACCGCCGGTGCGGCAGAGGTGATCGCCAAGAGTGTGTTCAAAGCCTACACCTCCAACGGTGCCACCCTGTCGGTGCTGCTGTATCTGCGCGCCTTTGAGGACGGCGATTTTACCTCCGCATGGGGCATCGGCGCAGTGCTGCTGGTGCTGGTGCTGCTGATCAATCTGGCAGCACGGCTGGCGAAAACGAAACTGAAACAGAAGCAGTAAAAACAAAGAGGTACTCTATGGAAAACACGAATGTGCCGGTGATATCGGCAAAGGATCTGAACCTCTGGTACGGCGACTTCAAGGCGCTGAAAAGCATTTCGCTGGACGTGGGCGAGCGGGAGATCACCGCACTCATCGGCCCCTCCGGCTGCGGAAAGTCCACCTTTTTAAAGACCCTCAACCGCATGAACGACCTTGTGCCGGGCGTGCGCATCGAGGGCGATGTACGGCTGAAGGGCGAGGATATCTTTGCCCGCGAGATGGAGCTGACCGATCTGCGCCGCCGCGTGGGCATGGTGTTCCAGAAGGCAAACCCCTTTCCCATGAGCATCTACGACAACATCACCTACGGCCCCAAGCTGCACGGCGTGCGCAATAAGGCCGAGCTGGACGAGCTGGTAGAAAGCTCTCTGCGGGGCGCAGCCCTGTGGGACGAGGTGAAGGACCGCCTGAAAAAGAGCGCCCTTGGCCTGTCCGGCGGGCAGCAGCAGCGTCTTTGCATCGCCCGGGCCTTGGCGGTCAAGCCCGAGGTGCTGCTGATGGACGAGCCCACCAGCGCACTGGACCCCGGCTCTACCATGAAGGTGGAGGAGTTGATGAACGAACTGAAAAAGAACTACACCGTGGTCATCGTTACCCACAATATGCAGCAGGCGGCCCGTATCAGCGACCGCACCGCCTTCTTCCTGCTGGGGGAGCTGGTGGAAGTTGGCCCCACGAACCAGATCTTCAGCACGCCCCGGGACAAGCGCACCGAGGACTACATCTCCGGTCGGTTCGGTTAATGCAGGGAGGAACAAAGCAATGAGCATTCGCAAACAATACGACAGCGATCTGGAGTCTCTTAAGACCGCACTGGTGGAGATGGGGCAGGGCGCCGCCGAGGCCGTGGAGAACGCGCTGGAAGCGCTGTGCACCGCCGACACCGCAGCCGCCCAGAAGATCGTGCAGGGGGACGACCGCATCAACAACATGGAGCGGGACATCGAGCACCGCTGCATGACCTTGCTGCTGCGCCAGCAGCCGGTGGCGGGCGACCTGCGCCACATTTCCACCGCCATGAAGGTGGTCACCGATATCGAGCGCATGGGCGACCACGCTTCGGATATCGCGGAGATCATCCCACATCTCGTCACCGTGCGTAAGGAGAGAGACCCCGCTGTCAGTCAGGCTATTGCCATGGGACGCAAGGCCTACCAGATGATCTTAGACGCCATGGATGCCCTGACCGCCGAGGATGAGATCGCCGCCCGCCGCGTCATCGCCGCAGACGACGCCGTGGACTACGACTTCAACGCCATCAAGCACACGCTGGCACAGGAGATCGCCGCCGACCCCGCCAAGGTGGACGCCGCGCTGGATCTGCTCATGGTCATCAAGTATCTGGAACGCATCGGCGACCACGCCGTGAATGTAGCCGAGTGGGTGCAGTTCGTGCGCACCGGGCGCTACAAGGACGAAAGTATGTTCTGATACTCACTCTGCCCCTTTGGGCGCGTGTTTTCCTTATTTTCTTCTGAAAAAGGCTGTCTGCCACCCGGCAGACAGCCTTTTTCTGTGGGAAAGCTCCCCCTACAACGAAAATTGACTAAAAAATTTTTATCTTTTCTGCAATGTTTGCGGCAGGTCATTCGTATTCAGGGTATAAGAGCCCGGAAAGGGCTCCGCAGTTATCGTGCGGCGGGTGGTTCCGGCTTCCCCCAGTCCCCCGCCAGCCGCACCGTTACGGAGGACAGATACAATGATGGCAAAGCTTGAACGCTCCACGCAGCCCGCCCGCATGGAGGCCGTGAGCCGCGATGCACTGGTGCAGGCGGCGCTGCAGGAGATCACCCAAAATTATCGTGAGGCCAGCCTTTCCAATGTGGCAAGGGCTTATGGTGTTTCGCTGGCGTATGTCAGCGAGTGCGTGCGCGCCCAGACCGGGCGCACCTACAAGGAGCTGCTGCAAAAGCACCGCATGGAGACTGCCGCGCGGCTGCTGCGCCGCAGTGATCTGAACATCCAGCAGATCATTGCGCAGGTGGGCTACGAGAACACCAGCTACTTCTACCGCCTGTTCCACGAGCGCTACGGCCTGAGTCCCCGGGAGTACCGGCTGGTGCGCACCGGTGCCGCTCCCCGCCGCCCCACCGCATGAAGCCCTCTTTTGATTTGCTGCCCCCGACCGCCGTGCTGCCGCCCCGCGCACGGCGGTCTGTTTTTGCCGCAAAATGGAGAAAAATCTGGTGCTTTATGGAAAATTGTGTTATACTGAAATAAATGTACCCCGCGCAGCAGGGCGCGGGCAAGAGAGGATGAGTGGATATGTTTCGCGGAGCAGTAAGAGCGGATATGGCAAAGATCCTTGAAGTCTATGCCCGTGCGCGGGATTTCATGGCGAAAAACGGCAACCCCACCCAGTGGGGGGACAACTACCCCAGCCCGGAGCTGCTGGAAGAGGATATCGACACCAACCGGCTGTTCGTGTACATGGTAAACGGCCAGATGCAGGCGGTGTTTGCCTTTATCCTTGGCGAGGACCCCACCTACAAGGTCATCGAGGACGGGCAGTGGCTCAACGACACCCTGCCCTATGGCACACTGCACCGGCTGGCTTCGGCGGGCGAGAGCAAGGGCGTGGGCAAAGCAGTGGTGGAGTGGTGTCTGGAGCACTGCGAGAGCCTGCGCGCCGACACCCACGCCGACAACAAGGTAATGCAGCATCTGCTGGAAAGCGAGGGCTTTACCCGCTGCGGCATCATCCATGTAGAGGACGGCACCCCGCGCATTGCCTACCAGCGGCTGTCTCTGACCCAGAGCCAGCTGGGGTAAGCGGGAAAATAATTTTAATTTTGTGGTTCTGAAAAGTCTGCGGGCTTTTCAGAACCTTTTTTCATGGGTGGGGTCGTAACGGTGAACGGCAGTTGCAGCGTTGCTGCTATGGCAACTTTCTGCCTGCCGTCAGCGTGCAAGGACGCTCCGCTGGGCCAGAGGCAGGGAGGGGTGTTCCGACTCCCCCCTCCCTACCTCTGGACTCCACCCACCCCGCAATGCAACAACTGCGACCGCCGCCAGCGGCGGAAACAGGGAGCAGCTGTTGGGGCAGCGGCCAGCAAGACGCGAGTGCCGCCCAAGGCGCGAAGCGGATGCTGGGTGCCGCAACCCGTCGCCAAGGGCTGCACGCCCTTGACAATCCTAAAGAAGAAGTCGAAGCACAAAAAAGCTAGCGCTGCGCCAGTCGGCGCTATCGTTTTAACGCTTTTTTCGCTTCTCCATTCGTAGCCCTTCAGTCGCTGCGCGACAGATTCCCCTTTTTGTCACCTGCGGTGACATCTCCCCCCGGCCGGGGGAAGTCGGCCCTCTCGGGGGAGCGGGCACATCCGCAAGCTTTGCACTTCAGGCGCAAACTTTCCCGCCGTGCCAAAGGCTCCCTCCCAGAGGGAGCTGGCAAAACCGATAGGTTTTGACTGAGGGAGTTAAAGCTCCCCCCTCGGGGGAGCTGGCATCGCGCAGCGATGACTGAGAGGGTTTCCCTCGTCAAAACCGCAAAACTGTATTTTATGCAAGTACAGTTTTCAAGGTGATTTTGCAAAAGGTTACAAAAAACGTGATTTGAGGCGTCAAAATGCCTGAAAACACTTCCTCTTTTTTGCCGTATGTGCTATAATGACAACTGTTCTTGCATAAGAAACAGGAAAGTGTACGCGCTAGGCGTACAGTGTAAGAGGAGTGTTACGATATGAAAACCTTGAAAGCGGTTGTAGCAAAATACAACCAGACCAGCCTGATCCTGCGCATCCTGATCGGCCTGGCAGTCGGTTCGGTGCTGGCGCTTGTTGCGCCGGGCGCGGGTTGGGTAGGCGAGCTGGGCAGCCTGTTCGTCGGTGCGCTGAAGGGCATTGCCCCGGTGCTGGTGTTCGTCATTGTGGCAAGCGCACTGGCACAGGGCTCGTCCAAGCTGGACCGCCGCTTTGGCACCGTGATCTGGCTGTACATGCTCACCACCTTTCTGGCGGCAGCCATTGCGGTCGTCACCAGCTTTATGTTCCCGGTCACGGTGGTGCTGGCCGATGCGGCACAGTCCGATGTGATCCCGCAGGGCTTGGGCGAGGTGCTGAGCACCCTGCTGACCAACTTTGTGGCCAACCCCGTCAGCGCCCTGATGAACGGCAACTACATCGGCATCCTGTTCTGGGCCTGCATGTTCGGCATTGCCATGAAGAACATCGGCGCAGAGAGCACCAAGGTCTTTCTGGCAAACACCGCCGATGCCGTTTCTCAGATCGTGCGCTGGATCATCAATCTGGCACCCTTCGGCATCATGGGTCTGGTGTACACCAACGTTTCCGGCAACGGTCTTGCCATCTTTACCCAGTACGGCAAGCTGCTGGCGCTGCTGGTGGGCACCATGCTGTTCATGGCGCTGATCGTTTCCCCCTTTATCATGTTCATCTACCTGCGCCGCAACCCGTACCCGCTGGTATTCCGCTGCCTGAAGGAATCCGGCCTGACCGCTTTCTTCACCCGCAGTTCTGCCGCCAACATCCCTGTGAATATGTCCCTGTGTGAAAAGCTGGGTCTGGACAAGGATATGTACTCCGTGTCCATCCCGCTGGGCGCTACCATCAACATGGACGGTGCCGCCATCACCATTACCATCATGACGCTGGCAGCGGCCAATACGCTGGGCATTCAGGTGTCCCTGCCCGCCGCCATCGTGCTGAGCGCCATGAGCGCTCTGGGTGCCTGCGGCGCTTCCGGCGTGGCTGGCGGCTCCCTGCTGCTGATCCCCATGGCCTGCTCGCTGTTCGGCATCTCCAACGACATCGCCATGCAGATGGTGGGCGTGGGCTTCATCATCGGCGTGGTGCAGGACTCGGTGGAAACTGCCCTGAACTCTGCCGGTGACGTGGAATTTGCCGCCACCGCCGAGTATCACCAGTGGCTCAAGGAGGGCAAGCCCCTGCCGGTTTTCCTGAAGGGCTGATCGCATCCTAGCACAAACAAAGCAGCCGCTGCACGAGAAAGTGCGGCGGCTGCTTTTTGCGTGGGACGATTTTGAATGCGCTCCGCGGGGGAAGTTTCTGCTTGCCGAGGGATGTTCTCTTTTGACACCAAAAGAGAACCAGAAAAGTGCCAGCGATTTCGACGCGCTGGAGCCACGAAAAAGGGGCTGCTCGCCCCTTTTAACCCCAAAGCAGAGGGCTGCACCGGAAAAAACTGAAGATTCACGCCTGTTCGGCGTGAAGATCTTTTAACCGTTTTTTCCGGCTCCGCCGATTTGAAGCCCCTCAGTCGCTGCGCGCCAGCTCCCCAAAGGGGAGCGTTCCCGCCTGTAAACTTTGCGGTTCAACCGGAAACTGTACCGCCATGCCAAAGGCTCCCTCCCGTGAAAGCAGGGGAGCGGAACGTCCGCAGACGTTCCGCTCCCCAAATTTAAATCGTATTTCCGCTATTGATGTGCATAGCGAACGCGGCGCACATTTAAAATGGTTTTACCCAAACAGCACCACGGCGTAGCTTACGCCCTTGTCTACCACGTAGGCAACGCCAAGCTTGGTCTTGCCCTCTGCGGCTTTGGTCATGGTGTCGGTCACGCTGCCGTCCTTCGGCAGGGTAAAGCTGATATAGTCTTTTCTGGAATCCAGATCTGTATCAATGTAAAAGCCCGGGATAAAGTCATCTGCGCCCATACCGCCGCCGATGCCCTTGCCGATGCCCATGCTGTCAAACGCAGTGGCGTAGTTGTGCTGTAAAAGGTTGATTTTCGCGCTGTCATTGGCACTGCCCACACGGTAAAGTTCGGTCTTATTAGCATTGGTCGAACAGGACACCGAAGTACCGGCGACCCAGTAGGCAATATAGTAAGCCTTTTCGCTCAGTTCTTCATCGTAGGTCACGCCTTTAAAGCTCTCGCACAGCTTCTTTACGCTTTCGCTTTCGGCGTTCGAGCGCTTGGCCCCCATGGGTGCGCCCACACTGGCATCGCAGGCGGTGAACACGGTCAGTGCCATCAGGCTGACCAGCAGACAAGCCAGTAATTTCTTCCAGTTTTTCATAGAACGATGCTCCTTTCCGTTCCGGGGTCGTTGCGGGTCTGCGTCCGCACGGACGCAGTTCTTTTTGCTTTCTTCTGCATCCATGATACCTTTTTTTAGCAGGAAATGCAATCGTTTTGGCGTAAAAAAACAGGCTGCCGTGCAAAAAACACGGCAGCCTGCGGAAAAAGGCTTTATTTTGCGTACTCCACAGCGCGGCTCTCGCGGATGACGTTGACCTTGATCTGGCCGGGGTAATCCAGCGTATCCTCGATCTTTTTTGCGATAGCGCGTGCCAGCAGGATGACCTGATCGTCGCTGATGACGTCGGGCTTGACCAGAATGCGCACCTCGCGGCCTGCCTGTACGGCAAAGGCCTGCTCCACGCCCTCGAAGCCGGAGGAGATCTCCTCCAGATTTTCAAGGCGCTTGACGTAGCTTTCCACGTTCTCGCGGCGGGCACCCGGGCGGGCGGCGCTGATGGCGTCGGCAGCCTGAATGATGAAGGCCAGCGGGGTCTTGGGCTCCACGTCGCCGTGGTGTGCCTCAATGGCGTGGATGATCTGGGTGTTCTCCTTGTACTTGCGGCAGATGTCCACGCCGATCTGGACGTGGCTGCCCTCGATCTCGTGATCCAGTGCCTTGCCGATATCATGCAGCAGACCGGCGCGGCGTGCCATGGTGACGTTCACGCCCATCTCGCCTGCCAGCAGACCGGCCACCCAAGCCACTTCCATGCTGTGGGTCAGGGCGTTCTGACCAAAGCTGGTGCGGTACTTCAGTCGGCCGATCAGCTTGATCAGGTCGGGGTGCAGGCCGTGGATGCCCAGCTCCATCACCGCACGCTCGCCCTCGCGCTTCATCTGCAGTTCCAGATCGTGGCGGCACTTTTCCACCGTCTCCTCGATGCGGGCAGGGTGGATACGGCCATCGCCGATCAGGCGCTCCAGCGTCATGCGGGCCACCTCGCGGCGGGTCTGGTCGAAGGAGGACAGGGTAATGGCCTCCGGGGTATCGTCGATGATCAGATCCACGCCGGTAGCGGTCTCCAGTGCGCGGATGTTGCGGCCCTCGCGGCCGATGATGCGGCCCTTCATTTCATCGCTGGGCAGCGGCACCACGCTGACGGTGGTCTCGCTGCAATGGTCGGCAGCGCAGCGGCTGACGGCCTGTCCGATGAGGTTGCGGGCGATGTTATCGCAGTTTTCCTTCAGGTCGGTCTCGTAGGCGGCAACGCGCACGGCCTTTTCGTGGGTCAGCTCCTCGTCCACCTTATGCAGCAGCACCTCGCGGGCGTCCTCCTGGCTCAGGCCGGCCAGCGTTTCCAGACGCTCCATCTCCTTGGCGCGCAAAGCGTCGATCTCTGCCAGACGCTCCTCGGCGTCGGCAGCGCGCTTTTTCAGCTCTTCTTCCTTCTTTTCCAGCGCTTCGGTCTTGCGGTCCAGCGCCGTTTCCTTCTGGTCAATGCGGTTCTCCTGACGGCTGATCTCCGCACGGCGCTGCTTGATCTCCTTGTCGGCCTCTGCCTTCTGGGCATCGACCTCGGCTTTCAGACGGAAAGCCTCGTCCTTTGCTTCCAGAACCGCTTCCTTGCGCTTCTGGTCGGCGGTCTTGATCGCCTCGTTCACCAGCCGGGTAGCCTCGGCCTCGGCGCTGCCGATCTGGGCTTCGGCGGTCTTTTTACGGTTGTTGTAACCAATAAAATAGCCCGCAGCCACGCCGACAACAGCAACGATCAAGGCCACGATCACTCCGATCGCGGTCATTGCGTTCACTCTCCTTTGTTTCAATTCAATGCAAAATTAAAAGCAGGAGACGCTGCGCAGCAGGACACGGGCAATGATATAGAAAGAGCTTTCAATCCAAAAAGTGACACCAAAAGCATACGCACCGCCCAAAACCGGCGGCACGGGCAAAAGCATACGGCTTTTCTCTCTACGGTTCCATTTTATATCAAACAGGCACGCTTTGCCTGAAATGGGTACAGGGTCACACTGAAACCTGCGTACAGCGTCTTTGATTCCATACTACTAAATATAGTACGAAACATTTGCCCGCTTGTCAAGAGGAAAACCCTGCCCGCAGAACATTTTGTGCAGAAAAACAAAAATAAGCAGCAGCACCCCGCCGCCGGGAAAGGCGTGCGGGGTGCTGCTGCTATTCTTTAAAAAAATCTCTTGCGGTTACGCCCAGTTCATCCGGCCGTAGCGGGTGGTCAGCTGGGTCTTTTTCAGCCGCCAGCGCCAGTTTTGGCCTACGGTGGAGGGCTTATTGATGCGAGCGGCGTTATCCAGCCCAAGCCAGTCCTGCATGGGGATGATGCACCTTGCCGCTGCACTGCGCAAAATCAGTGCGATCATGCTTTTATAAAGCTGCTCGTCCGGGGTGGCGTAGTCGTACAGGTAATCCCGCACCATGGCGCGCTCGGCGTCCGAGATGGTTTGGTACCAGGAGACCAGTGTCTCGTTGTCGTGGGTGCCGGTATACGCCACGCTGTTCACCGGGTAGTTGTGGGGCAGGTAGTCGCTGGCGCTGCCGGTATCGCGGGAATCAAAGGCAAATTCCAGCACCTTCATGCCGGGGAAGCCGCTGTCCCGCACCAGCTGCCGCACAGTGTCGCTCATATAGCCAAGATCCTCGGCAATGATCTCCCGTTTGCCCAGTGCCTGCTCCACCGCGCGGAACAGCTCGATGCCGGGGCCTTTTTCCCAGTGCCCATCCACGGCAGTCTCGCTGCCGTAGAGGATGGAGAAATACTCATCAAAGCCGCGGAAGTGGTCGATGCGCACCACATCGTACAGCTCAAAGCAGTACCACAGCCGGGTGATCCACCACTGATAGCCGGTTTCGCGGTGGGCTTCCCAACGGTAGAGCGGGTTGCCCCACAGCTGACCGGTGGGAGAGAAGCCATCCGGGGGAACGCCCGCCACCGCCGTGGGGATGTTGTCCTTGTCCAGCTGGAACAGCCCCGGGTTTGCCCATGCGTCCGCAGAATCCAGCGCCACATAGATGGGGATATCTCCGATGATCTGGATGCCCTTGCTGTTGGCGTAGGCTTTCAGCTTGCGCCACTGCTCGTCGAACTTGAACTGAAGATACTTGTGGTACTCCACCTCAAAGTACAGCTCCCGTCGGTAGTAGTCCATGGCGGGCTGCCAGCGCAGACGGATATCCTCTGCCCACTCGATCCACGGCTTGCCCTCAAAGCGATCCTTCACCGCCATGAACAGGGCAAAATCGTCCAGCCACCACTTGTTTTTCTCGCAGAATGCCGTAAACGCTTCGTTGTGGCCGATGTCGCTGCGGGAGTACGCCAGCCGCAGCAGACGGCCGCGCTCGGTATACAGGCGGCTGTAATCAATGTCATCTGCCTTGCAGCCGAAGTTTGCCTTTTTGCACTCGGCGGCGGTCAGCACGCCTTCCTCCACCAGTGCATCCAGACTGATAAAATAGGGGTTGCCCGCAAAGGCGGAAAAGCTCTGATACGGGCTGTCGCCGTAGCTGGTCACACCCAGCGGCAGGATCTGCCAATAGGTCTGTCCGGCTTCCTTGAGCCAATCCACAAAGTCGTATGCTTCCTGCGAAAAGCAGCCGATGCCGTAAGGGGACGGCAGACTGCTGATGGGCAGCAAAATGCCTGCACTTCTCTGCATCTTCTTTTACCTTCCTTTATAACTCGATCATAACACCGGCGTGGTCAGACACCTGCGGCTCCTGCAGGCCATTGAACACCACCCGGCTGCTCTTGACAGCCACCGCCTTGGAGCACCAGATCTGGTCGATGCGCTTTTTTGCCGCTGCATCCGGGGCATCCCGCCAGCCGTCAATGGCTTCCACCACCGTGTAGCCAGCGTCCCGCTGCTGCGCAAGGCGGTAGGTATCCTGCCAGCCGCTGCCCAGCACGAGGTCGTAGCCCTCGCCCCGCACGTCCGCTTCACTGTTGAAGTCGCCCAGCAGAAAGGCGGTCTTTTTTGCGCCCGCTGCCTTTGAAAGCTTTTCCCACTGGGGAACGAAAGGCTCTACCTCGTCCTTCCACCAGCCCAGATGCACCGTATAGTACCAGACGTCTCCTGCACAGACGCCCAGCGTGCGGCGGGTCTTCCAGTTGTTGTAATCATTAATCTGGCTCAGCAGCAGGTTTTCGGCGGCGGTGATGGGTGCACGGCTGAACACCGCCGTGCCCTCATCGTAAATGTCGTAGCCCACCTTTGCCGGGAGCCAGCTCCAATCGTAGTGCACGCCCCGCGCTTCCAGCATTTTTGCCACGGCTGCGGCGTGGTTGTCCGCTTTCAGCAGCACCATATTGCCGGGGCAGGGATAGTACCCCGCCGGAGCCTCTGCCAGCAGCGGCGCAGCGGCGGTCTGGTTCACCTCCTGCAGGGCGAACACCTCCGGCTGCTCCTTTGCGATGAAGTCTACAAATATCTCCCGCTTTGCCTCATGCTCCGGGATGATAAGGCTGTGGGTATTCAATGTCAGCAGTTTCATAGTTTTTTACAGAATATCGTTGATGTCAGATTTCAGAACGTCTGCCTTGGGGCCGTACACGGCCTGAATGCCGTCGCCCTTCACCAGCAGGCTCAGCGCGCCCTCGGCCTTCCATGCGGCAAGGTCGGCAACCTTGGCGGGGTCTTTTACGGTAACGCGCAGACGGGTCATGCAGGCGTCCACCAGCACGATGTTCTCCCGACCGCCCAGCAGGGCGATAATGCGCTCGGCCTGACCGTTATCAGCCTTTTTGTCGGCCTTCTTCTCGGTCTTTGCGGCGGCGGCAGAATCGTCCGCGTTGTCATCGGTGTAGTTGCCCAGACGACCCGGCGTTGCCAGCTGAAGCTTGCCGATCATGAAGTAGGCCACGAAGTAGCCAATGACGAAGAATGCGATCACGCAGATCACAAAGTTGATGATATCGCCGCCCAGACCCGCCTGCAGGGACATGGGAATGCGGGTGATGAACTCCAGATTGCCGAAGGAGTGCAGGCGCAGATGGATGATGCCCGCCATGGCGAAGGCGCAGCCCTGCAGCAGTGCGTACACGATGTACAGCGGCATGGCGCAGAACATGAACATGAATTCCAGCGGCTCGGTGACGCCGGTCAGGAACACTGCCAGCGCGGTGGAGATGAACATGGACTTATAGTTTGCGCGCTTGTCGGCATCCACCCGACGGAACATCGCCAGTGCAATGCCCAGCAGCAGACCGGTTGCGCCGATCATCTGACCCACCTTGAAGCGGGCGGGGGTGACGGTAGCCAGCAGATTGTTGTAAGCGGCCATATCGCCGGCCTTTTTGAAGTTGATGAGGTCGTTTGCCCATGCCAGCCACAGCGGGTCCTGACCAAACACCTGACTGCCTGCGTTGACGCCGGTGGCAATGGTGTAGGTGCCGCCGAAGGAAGTGTAGTTCATGGGGATGGTCAGCATGTGATGCAGACCGAAGGGCAGCAGCAGACGCTCCAGCGTACCATAGATGAACGGAGCCAGAATGGGAGAAGTCTCGGAAGAGTTGGCGATCCAGATGCCGAAGTTGTTGATGCCGGTCTGCACCACAGGCCAGAACAGCGACAGCACGATGGAAATGACCACCGAGTAGGCAATGACCACCATGGGCACGAAGCGCTTGCCGTTGAAGAAAGCCAGCGCATCCGGCAGCTTGCGGAAGTTGTAGTATTTATTGTAGGCCACGCCGCCCACAAAACCGGCGATGATACCCACGAACACGCCCATGTTCAGCGCCGGTGCGCCCAGCACGGAGGTGAAGTAGCCGTTGACGGCGATCTCCTGCCCGAACAGGATGTGGGTCACGGCGTTGGGGTCTGCCAGCATGGCACTGGTGACGCCGAAGATGTTGCCGGTAATCACGTTGATGAGGGCAAACGCCAGCACGGCGGCAAAGGCACCGCCCGCACGCTCCTTTGCCCAGCTGCCGCCGATGGCAACGGCGAACAGGATGTGCAGGTTATTGATAACCGCCCAGCCGATATTCTCCATCGTGTCCTTCAACAACTCGCTGTTCTCCCGCATCACCAGCCCGCAGCTGACCACCGTGGACGTCAACCCCTACCAGCTGGGCATGGAGGCCGCCAGCCAGACCATCAACCACATCGAGAACCCGAACCTTCTGGCCACAAAGATCATCGTGCCGCATAAGCTCATCCCCCGGGAGAGCTGCTGCCCGCCGGAGGAGCGGCACTAAGCAAGTGCTTTTTCAGCAATACAGTGTCCGCTTCCGGGAGCTGCCGCGCAGTGCCCGATATGCCGCCCCCAGAGTAGACAGCGTAAAAAACGCTGCATCCTCCGGGGGTATTTTTATGCCAAAAAGGCACAAAAGAATGCCCGCCCAGCTGTGGAAAACCACGGTGGGCGGGCATGTGGGTTTGTTCCTTATTGACAAAAAGCAGCTATGGATAGAACAATTCATCAAACACGCTTGAAAAAATGGCGCGCCTGTTTTACTATATAAGTCAGGATACTTTTTTCAGTTTCAGGCTGCGGCGTTTCTCGAAAACGTTCAAGATCTTCTTCCGTGCCCTGTAACGTGCCAAGAGGATCGCCTTCCTCGGATCCGCCGCGTTTTTCAGCATACGGACCGCGTCGCGCTCCTCTGCATCACTCACGTTAATTCCATAAATCGCCTTCGCCTCGCAAACAAGCTCCTCTACAAAAGCTTCCACACTCTGTGCACTGTTATGCACAGCCATCAATTCACACAAGCTGTTGTCGAGAAACAGTCCCATGAGCTTTTCGGCCGGAGAAAGCGTCACATTCTCCAACATAAACTCGATCATCTCGCAGCCGACAGGGTCCGCTTCCATTTCACCAGAAAGCAGCTCCAGCGTCTGATCGTCAATTGCCGTCACGATCTTTTCTGCATCAACGTCTTTCGTTTTGCGCCTTCCATGCCTAATCAGATCAACGAGGTAGTTTGCCAGGCAGCGCCACAGCCATTTGGAATGCCCCGCGTCACGGCATTTCAAAAGGGCATCGATCTTGCCATCCTTCTCCATGTACTCAAGGACGAAGCCCACCGCCACATCGTCAGCCTCCAAACCGGACGCCTTGAGCATGTCTTTGGACTTCTTCGTTTTGAGCGCAGCATCGCGCACAAAATTATAGATTGCTTCGATGGCCTCCTGATAATATTCCGTCTGGCGCAGCTGTTCCGCCGTGCGGATACCGTTTGCTGTGATCTTGTTAAAACAGTTGACGAGGGCGATCTCGGACAAAGGTTTTTCGTTATGATATGTAGCCATGGTGTTCCTCCTTAGCACTCAATGTGTGTTCGACCATGACTATAGAATAGCCTCTATTTCTGCCAAAAAGCGATTAAAAACATCGTTAATTCGACGTTAATTTCAGCGGCACAAAAAATAATTTTATTTTTATGAGAAAATTAATTGAAATTTAATAATCCGTGTGAAATAGTAATGAAGGGAGGAAACCGTCATGTCAGAGATTATCCGTATCACCTTTGAAAACGGCGCCTACATCGATGTAGAAAGCGGCAACGCTTACGACTGCGCTGGCCAACAGGTAGCCACTTTGAAGAGAAAATCTCTGAAAGTCTTGCGGTGCATTGCAGAACATACCATAACCGCTTCTGACGGAACCCTGACCAGCGACATCTCGACCGAAGAAATTTTTAAGCTCTGCTGGACAAATAACGTGCAGCTGCAGAATGTTAACCAGCAAATCGGAAAGATTCGCGGATGCCTTTCGATGATTTATCCCGAAAAAGCTTCCACGGATATCCTTCAGCAGAATCACAAAAAGATCTTTCTTTGTCATTGCGATGTCGTGAGGAAGTCTACTCTTTTGATCGATGTAACGTTGGAAGAGCTCTATGCACGGGTCACCGATGACTTCCGCTTCGTCACGGCTGGAGATGACTCCATTTTTCCTCAGGACGAAACCGGCACCGAACAGCTTACCAAGCGGGTGCTGCTCTTCACAGGCGACTGTTTCCTGGGGATGGAGCATAAAACAGCTGTTCCAGACAAGCTCCTTGCAGATCTTTTTTGCAGCAACACAGCCGATGACCGGGTTTCGGAATCCATTTTCTCCAAGTGTCTGAGCCCGGAAGAAAGGGATCAGGAAGAGCTTGACTACAAACGGATGTGTGCGGTTTGGGATGAACTGGCGGGATCCGATAAACGGGCGGAATCCGATAAATTGGTGGAATTCGATAAACTGGTGGGATCTATTGGGAAGAACCTGATCAATTCTTCCCGCGCGACCTCTTACGCAAACGATTATAATAAGATCCCGTACAGCATGGCAGAAATAAAGCTGAGCGAATATCCGCAGGTACTGATCGATGCACGATACCAAAATATACTGAACCGGCTTGCACCCTATGTAGCCGAAAAATGCGGCGAGAAATTGCGCAGTCTGGAATGTGATACCGATCTCATCCATGCGGCACAGAACGGCGACAAGAAGGAAACGGACGGCGGCAAAAAGGTCGTTTATGCCTATATTGCGGCACTGGTTCTGCTCTTTTTTGACCGAGCGATCCCGGCGCATTCCAGTAAGTTTTCACAGAAAAAGAAGCGCTACCAAAAAGCGCTGGATCGCTGTATTCAGAAAATGCTCCCGTCTGAAACGCCCCCCTCGAAACAGGTAGCCGAGAAGCTCAAAGAAATTCTCAGCGGGAAGTCCGAAAAGGAGATTGAGGAGATTCTCACGGATCTGTTTGGTTCTCTCGACGATGAATATGTAAAAGCGATAAGAGACCATCTAAACCGCAAGAATATTTCGATCGAAAATACCGATCAGCTCATCGATCCTCCCCCCAAGCTGACCTTATAATAAGGAGTTTTTATGCTGAATCTCGATAATCCTAATTTTGAAAAGCCGTCTGCGATCCTGCGTGAAAATTCTCGGTTCCTTGTGGAGCAGAACCGCTTCACCGGCCCCAAAAGCTACGATGGCTTTGTAGGCGGCCCGCCGCTGGCCTATGACCGGGAGCACGGTGCCGTTGCCGTGGACAGCTCTGATAACCACACCCTGGTCTACGGTGCGACCGGCAGTAAAAAAACGCGATGTATCGTCATGCCCACCATCCGAATGCTGGGCTTTGCAGGGGAAAGTATGATCATCAACGACCCAAAAGGCGAACTATATCGTACCATGGCTCGTTTTTTGGAAGATCAGGATTACAACATCATCACGGTAAACTTCCGAGATGCCTCTGTGGGCGACTGCTGGAATTTCCTAGAGATCCCATATCGTTTCTACAAAGAGGGAAACCTCGACAAGGCCGGCGAATTCATCGAGGATGTTGCCCGTACCATAACCGCCAACACCGGAACAGATGATCCTTTTTGGAGCAGCTCTGCAGCATCCTGTCTGTACGGCCTGATCCTGTGTCTGTTCCGCTACTGCAAGGAATACGATAAGCCGGACGAGGCCGTGAACATCGGAAACCTACTCACGCTACGCCGCGAAATGTTCGCCCAAAAGGCCCGGTTTTCTTCTGCCCACAATCCCATTTGGGAGTGGGCCAAGAAAGACGAGCTCATCGCTGCCAGCATGACCGGCACGGTAGAAACGGCCTCCGATACACAGAAAGGGATACTATCCGTATTAGATCTCGGCTTGAAAATGTTCATCATCTCTCCTTCGCTAGTGGACATGCTGAGTCACACTACCTTCTCTTTTGACCGTATTGCGCAGGAAAAGACCGCCGTCTTTCTCCTTACGCCTGACGAAAAAACAACCTACCATCGTCTTGTGTCTCTTTATATTTCACAGTCGTATCAACAGCTTGTACAATTTGCGGACCGCAGCGGCGGTAAGCTGCCCGGACGGGTCAATTATGTTTTGGATGAGTTCAGCTCTCTGCCTTCCATCGGCGGATGCGATTTTGTTCAGTATCTTGCTGCGGGCAGATCCCGCAATCTGCGTTTTATCCTTTGTCTCCAGAGCAAAAATCAGCTGGTGCACACTTACAAGGAAAATGCGCAGACCATCACCGCCAACTGCACCAACTGGATCTACCTGTTCTCGCGTGAACTGGAACTGCTGAAAGACATCTCTGCGCTCTGCGGCGAAAAGAAAGACCACACCCCCAACCTGTCCGTTTATGATCTCCAGCAGCTGGACAAAGAAAAGAATCAGGTGCTTCTTCTCTCGTCCCGCTGCAAGCCCGCCATCGTAAACCTTCTGGATATTTCGGGCTATGCCCCCGCCTATCCGGTGCTTCCCATCAAAACGCCGACAAGAGGTGTTCGTGTTTCTCTGGATTTCAATGAGATCAAAAAAGAAGAACTAAGGTCAGACCGGTTCTCGGGTTCCAACAATCCTTTGTTTAACCCGTTCTCCCCGGATTCCGATACACCCGAACCTGACACAAAGTCTGCCAGCTCCGATAAACTTGATCTGGACGCAATGCTGGCAGACATCGATCGAAAAATTGCGGAGATCGATGCGCAGGAAAAAGCCAAAAAAACCGATCCATCTGACAACGAAAGCGAGGTATAAACCATGGCATACGAGACAGAATACACCGACTTTGATCCTCAGGAGGATTCTTCGGCCTGTCTGACCCTCGGCCTTGCGACCGATATCGTGGAGAGCCGTTATCTGCGGGACTTTTCCACGGCAGAGCCCGAGGAAAAGCAGCAGATCCTGAAAGATCTCTCGACTTTTTTGGAGCAGCTTCTGCGTCAGCCCCAGATCAGCGGCAGTGCGGATGCGTGGCATAATCTATGCGTCGTTCTGGCACAGTGCGATCTCTATAACTTAGCCTGCATTACGCTGGAGCGCGGACTGGACTTTTATCCCAAGAGCGTCGATCTTCTGGCCGACTATCTGCAATACGGCATGGAGTGCGGTCAGGGAGAACGCTGCAAAGCCGTTTGCAAGACGCTGGTAAAAATTCCCAAGTTCTTCTGGTCATGGAGAGGCTATCGCTTCTTAATCGGGTACGAGACACAGCTATCCCTTTCCGGAAGCGAAAAAGAGCTGGAAAAATACAAAGCCGAGATCGATCAGCTGCTGAAGCTGTACCGCCAGCAGTTCCCGGATGACGAGGGCAGTTACGACTGCGAAGCCGATGTCTGCCGGGATTTCAATGACCACCGGCGGGAAGAAGCCGTCCTGCGGGAAGCACTGGAAACGTTGAAGGTCGCACCCAAATGCGCCATGCAGCTGGCCGTGATGCTCTTTGAGCGCGGTGAATATCAGGAGGCTCTGCGCCACGCACAGCGCGCATTGAGGGACTCCATCCAGACCCAGATGGGCGTCAACGAGGCGCATCTGTCCTACCTGAGCGGCCTTGCCAAGTTTGCCATTCTGCTGCTGGACGAAGAGGCCAACGGCTACCCCGAAGCTGCTGTGCTGGATATCTATACCGACTTTGAGACCGCCCTGCGTCAGGGCCTGAACTCCACCTACCGCAGCACCTTAAAGCAGCGGGCCATCCGGCTTGTCGTAAAGTCGAAGATCAATGTTCCCTCTGACTGCGAAGAACTGAATTATCTGCTCAGCTGATCTGAGCCGTTTCTTACAAAAGATCCCACTTCCGACCGGAAGCGGGATCTTTTTTGCTGTTCAGATGATAAAACCGGGTCGCTGTGCGTTATAGAGAGCGAAAGGCAGAGAACAGACTCCCCCGGCGGGCAGAAGTCCGCCGGGCCGGACCCCTGCAAAAAAAGGAGGTCGATTTTTTATGTACCACATCCCGGAAGTAAGCGTCAGCGTAAACGGCAAGGAGCAGATCATGAGCGTGCTGAGCCGCGATCTGATGTCCAAGCGCACCATTTATCTGAACGGTGAGATCAACGACGAAGCCGCCCTGAGCATCATCACCCAGCTGCATTATCTGGAGGACAATTCTCAGGAGCCTATCACCCTTGTGATCAACAGCCCCGGCGGCTCGGTCTCGGCCGGGCTGGCCATCTACGATGTCATGCAGGCGCTGTCCTGCCCGGTGACTACGGCCGCCGTCGGGCTGGCGGCCTCCATGGCGGCACTGGTGCTGGCAGCCGGCACGAAGGGCCGCCGCTATGCCTCGCCCAACAGCCGCATTATGATCCATCAGCCGCTGGGCATGGCGCAGGGGCAGGCCACCGACATTCAGATCGCCGCAGAAAATATCCAGCGCACCAAGTACAAGCTGGCCGAGCGCCTCGCTGTCCATTCCGGCCACACGGTTCAGGACATCCAGCAGGATTGTGAGCGTGACAGCTGGATGGACAGCAGCGAGGCTTTGCGTTACGGTCTGATCGACCACATCGGTTTTCCCTGCAAGGAAGAACAGGAGGCAGCAATATGAATCAAATTCCCGCACCCATCGGCATGGAGCCTCTGGTGGACGCAGTGCAGCAGTGCTGCTTCCGCGCCCAGCAGTATCATCGTCTCGGCATCCAGCCCGGGCATTTCATCCTGACGCTGGATGAAGGCAACGGCCGCACCACCGCAGCCAACTACCTGAGCCGTGCCTTTGCGCAGGCCGGTGTACGCAGCTTTGGCGGACTGGATCTGATGCTGGAATATCAGCTGGACGGCAGCATGGATCAGCTCTGCCAGACGCTGCGCAGCATCCGCGCCAGCGCCGTGTACACCAACGAGTACGAGGGTGTCATTGCCTGGGACATCACCGTTCTGGCCGCACATTTCGGCGAAGAGCAGACCCGGCTGTTTTTCCGCGAGCTGCCCAGTATGGCAGCGCATGCCACCCTGCTCTTTTTCCTGCCGTCGGCACCGAACCGCAGCCAATTGCTCCTGATGGAAAAGATCAGCGCCCTGCTGGACCCGAATCAGATGCACTGGGTCCGGATCCCTCCCTATTCCGAGCAGACGCTGGCCGGCATCACCCGCCAGACGCTCATCGATCAGCTGAACATCCGTTTGGAAGATCTTCCCGAAACGGATGCGATCCTGCAAAAACTGGTGCACCAGACCGGCACCCGGAACGCGCGTCAGGCGGTGCGGCTGGCCTGCACGCTGGCCCAGCAGGCTGATTTTTCCGAGTTTATTCCGCTGCTGAAGCTGAAAACCCTGTATTCTTCTCTGAAAAAGGAGGTTCGATAATATGATCCGTGGAGAAAGCTGGACAAAACCGGAGAATATCAAAGCAGCGCTGTCCCTGGCGGGACAGGCGGGCGGCGGCCCGGTGCTGTACTGCGAAAACAACCGCTGCTGGGTGCACGCCGGGGAGAGCAACGGCATTTTTCTGGGTGTGACCGGTGCCGGAAAGTCCTTTTGCGGCACCCAGAATCTGGTGCGCAGCCTGATCGAGGCGCAGGAGTCCTTTTTGGCTGTTGACCCCAAAGGCGAACTTTACCGCCGCAACGCCTGCCGGATGAGCAAAGACTATACCGTACATGTCATCGATTTCCGCAATATGCTGGCATCCGAGTGCGTCAATGTGCTGAGCGCCCCTGCGGAGCTGTACTTATCCGGCGACCCCATGCGCATGAAGCAGGGCGGCGAAATGCTGGAAGATCTGGCATACACGCTGTATGCAGAAAGCAAGAGCGATCCCTTCTGGATCAACAGTGCACGCTCGGTATTCATTGCCGCAGCCTATGCACTGATGGAGTGCGCCCAACCGGAAGAGATCAACATCGCCAGTGTCCAGAACCTGATCATGCAGGGCGACCGGCACTATTCCGGCCACGGCAGCACCGTTTTCGGCCGGGACACCTATCTGGAGCACCTGATGCATCATCTGCCGGAAGATTCCATCGTGAGCAGTGAGCTTTACAGCTATATCAGCACTGCCTCGGATACGCGCGGCGGCATCCGCTCCACAATGCTGGAGGGTCTGTCCCGTTTTCTGCGCAGCAATGTGCTGCGCGGCTTTATTGCCAACGATGATCTGCACATCAACGAGCTGGACGGGCAGAAGCCTTTGGCCATCTGGCTGATCCTGCCTGACGAAAACCCGATGTATTCTCCACTGGCCGCAGTCATCATCGACCAGATCATGCGGCATTTCGTCAGCCTTGCGCAGGAGAAATATAATGGCCGCCTGCCCCGGCGGATGAATTTTCTGCTGGAAGAAGCCGGCAACATCGGCCGGATCTCATCGCTGAGCCGCATGATGGCAGCCGGGCGCTCCCGAAACATCCGCACTTTCATCGTGCTGCAAAGCCTCAAGCAGCTGGAGACCATTTACGGCGAGTCCGAAGCGGAGACCATCCGCTCCAATGCCGACCTCACGGTGATGTACCGCACCAACGACCTCTATACTCTGGAAAAAATGAGCAAGCTCTGCGGCGACCGTGTGTCGGACGACCGCGTGGAGCACGATTCCTGTTCGCTCATCACGCCGGCACAGCTGGCCTCCCTGAAAACGGGGCAGGCACTGGTCATTCTGCACGGAAGCATTAAGTTCGTGACCGAACTGCCTCCCTGCACCACGGCCTTTGATCCCAGCGGCTGGCAGGAGCCCCAGCCCCGGCAGGATCTGCCGCCGCACCAGAAGCCGAAGCTGTTTGATCTTGTCCATTATGTGGACAGAAAAGAGGACCCATTGCTGGACCTTATCGAGGAGTATGAAAGCACGGCTGACGACCTCTGTTCTTTCATCACCAGCTCCCTGCAGGACTCCCACCCGAAGCATCCGTTCGACCTCGACCCCAGCAAGAAATATCAGGTCGTGATCCAAAGCTGGAATGGTCGCTTTATCCGCGGATTAAAGATCCTGAAGGATCACTATCACAGCGCCTCTCTCTCTGACCTCAAAAACGCCGTAGAGACCCTGCCGTACGCACTTCCGTTTGACGACAAAGCCGACGCGGAAAAGATCTATCATCAGTTGAAAGAAGAGGACATCAAGGTGGAGCGCTTCGGCTTTGAGACCGATGACGCATGACCCCTTTGCCGCAAAGGAGGAATCATCATGAAGTTCAACAAAGAAACCCTTGCCGGCGCAGTTTTCGTGTTTTTTCGCGTTCTGCTCTGGCTGCCTGTGCTGGCAGCGGCGGCGTTTTTCGGCGCGGCACTGGGCGACCTGCTGGTCTTTTTCGCTGCGGAGCATCTGTCCCCAGCAGCTGTCGGCATTCTGGCAGGCCTGCTGACGCTGGCTGTTGTGCGCAGCAAGACCCCCTTGCATACGCCGTTTGAACGGATGGAGCAGTTCAAGCAAAAACATCACCTTGACCGGCTTGCTTCCTTTCAGCTGGAGTTCACCCTGCTGTGCATGGTCGCTTTCTTTCTGAGCATCTCCGGCATCGCAGTTTTTTCTGCCGCCTTTGACAGCCTGTGCGCCGAAGATCTCATTGTCCCTGTCGGGTGGATCGTGTGTACCTGCCTGTGCCTTTTTGTCTCTTCCTTTTTCATCTTCAACCTTTTTGATCTGGTGATCATCTGGAGCGCGCTCTCCATCCTTGCAGTAGGCTGTGCGCTGCTCGTCAGTTTTACCTCATACGCCGTATATGTGCCGTTTACTGCGGCTTTTGGCGCTGCCGCCCTGTTTCTGGGCGCAGCGGCGGGGCCTGCCTTTCTGAAAAAAATGGAAGATGACGCCGCGCTGTTTTGTATGTTGCGCCGGCTGCGGCTGGCAGAAATTGCCGTTTATCTGCTTTTCCTGCTGCTGGGGCAGAATGGCATGCTTGCCCTTTCCGATCTGCGCATCAACCTGTTCCTCACAAGCATGATTTTTCCTCTGATCGTACTGGAGTTCTGCACCCTTGCTTTTTTGCAGCCCTTCCGGCATCGTCGGCTGGAAGCCTGTTTTGCGGCATTGTTCCACTGCATCCTGCTTTACTGCGGAGGCTGCCCCGGCGGAGATCTGCTCCTGACCGCAGCGCTCTGTGTACTGGTTCTTCTGGTCACTGCGCCGCAGCCCCATCCGCAGCGCCGGAAGCGCCCCGCTGTCCGGCATCCGGGCCTGCTTCTGGCGCTGGGCGGGGCAGCAGGCTTTCTTCTGCCCTACGCCGCAGCCTTGTGGAACGCGTTCTGTGACTGGTGCGGCGGGCAGTTTGCAGTCGGTCCCCGCGGGCCTACATGGTCGGAAGTCGCCGCCAGTCAGCACTGGCTTCTGGTCGTCAGCTCCGGCAGCGCCGGCACAAACAAAACCACTCTGGCTTTCTTTGGGCAGATCCTGATCGCGGCAAATCGTCTGGGTCCCGCTGCTGCGGTGCTGTTTGCCGCACTGCTGGCCCTGCTGCTGTTGGGCGGTATGGCAGCAAACCGCGGCGATCCCCGCCGCAGCACCATGGCGGTGCTCATTGTGAGCTTTTTTGCCACCCAGATGCTGCTGCACACCCTGGCCTGCACAGGCGTGCTGCCCAGCTTTCTTGGCCTGAACCTGCCCTGGCTGGACGAATACCCGATCAACGGACTGCTTGCCCGCTGCGGCTGCATGTTCCTTACCGGACTGTTGATCGCACCCCCGCAGACCGCTGCGCAGCCGCTTTTGCTGCCGGAGCAAATTGAAATGGAGGAGGAGATCCGCTATGACGAAGCATAAGATCCGCCGTCGTGATTTTCTGGCCGCTCTGGCTGCCGGTACCGTTGCCGCCACGGCCTGTGGGCTGCATCGGACGTTTGCAGAAGCCAGCCGCACCTTTGAATACTGGGTGCTGAACCGTGAACTGTCCTTTCGCAGAACACGGGAAGGCATCATTTACAGCTGCGAAGGCTATCCGCTTACCGATGGCGAAACTTCCTCCCCGGGATTTGACAATCAGACGCTGGACCCGGCGTTTGACTGGTTTCTGGGCCGCAATTTTGGCGATCCCGACAACGGTTTCGGCCTGCGCCACATCCTGTACGACACCCTGTATGATCCGCAGCTGGGCACAAACGGCTACGGCCAGCCGGTCTGCCTGAGCCTGTCCCAACCGCTGCAGGATCTGGTGTATTATCAGCTGCCCCAAAAAGACTCCTCATTCGGCGTCGGCCGCTGTTTTACCATCGTGCGCCAATCCGGCGAAACGAAGGCTTGGGCAGAAAATTCTCTTTCGCAAAGCGTCAACGACCTGTTGTTTTATTACTGCCCCGCAGTCAGCTATTCCTCGGGTGCAAACGTCCTGTGCAATGTGTCCGGGGCTTTGGAGATCGTCACCACTGCCGCACTGCTGGAGTATGATATCCCCTTTGCACCGGATGCTTCCGCAGAGGAAAAAGCTGCACTGGCGGCAGAAGCTCTGGACAGCAGCTGCTACTGCGATGTGCTGCGGCGCTATCTTGCCCCGGAAGGACTGCTGTGCCCGCTGCCCAACGGCGCACTTTTGCAGACAGACGGCGGCTTTTTGTTCAACGACGAAGATCTTGCCACGCAGGAAGCTTTCCGTGCCGCTTATTCCCGCATCGCGAATGGTGCCGTGCTGTGCAGCCTGCTGCTGCCCCTGCTGTGGATCGAAAGCGTTGCGGATGGCTGCCTGCGTTTTCAGTTCGAATGCCTTGCGCCGAACGATTTTCGGCGCACAGAGCATGGCACGACCCCGGCCAACAGCACTCGGCAGATCGGGCTGCCGGAAGAAAAACAGGCACAGCTGGCCGAAGTGTTCCGGCACCGGGCCGAGAGTTTGGGTCTGCGTGCACCCGAGGGCGCACAGCTGGCGGCTGTGGACACCGGCATCTGCCGTACAGAAAACGGCGAGGAGATGCACTGCCTGTATCTGCACTGCAAGCTGCCCTCCGCTGAGACCGGTTACAGCATCCTGCTTGGGCGGGCATCGAATGCCGATCAGAACCTTCTCCGTGATGCACAGCAGATCCTGGATACGCTGGCCGAGTAGTGCGAAATGTGAACTTTCTGTGAAGTTTTTTGTAAGAAGTCATCCTTCCGTGTCGGATTTCGTTTATGAGGGTGAACGAACCACCCCGGAGAACCAAGGAGGCGAACCGACATGAAGCATGACCGCAGACAAACGCCCCGCGAGGCCGTCGATTTGAACAACATCGACGATGATGCGCAGGGCACTGCACCACAGGAACAGAACCGGCTCCGCATCGCGCTGGGCCATACAGCAGCGGGGGTCCTGCTGCGCTGGCTGAGCTGTCTCTTTCTGTTCTGCATTCTTTGTCTTGCCCTCCTTTTCCTTCCGGTCGCGGAAGGCTTTGTGCAGCTGCTGCAAGCGCTGGCAGCGTTCCCCGCCATGCTGCCGCTGCTGCGGGATGCCGGGATCGGCTTTGTATACCTGACAGCTATTCTGGCGGGCTGCGGCGTGGCCGGAAAGCTCTTCTGCCGGCTCTGGAAAAGCCACTGTCTGGACAGGCTGCTGGACGGCCTTATCGCCATTCTGCAGTTCCTTGATATCCATTCGATCGATAAAAACGAGCAGTTCCCGGAGCCAGACAAAGGCAAGCCGAAGCCCAAACCTGCTGCCCCGCCGGAAGAAAAGGATGCCATTCCTTCCGACCTGAATGGTCTACTGGACGACCTGTTTAAGGCCGCCCCTTCCGCGCAGCCGCAGGACGTGGACGAACCACCCACCCGCATCCAGAAAGGAGCATGAGGAGATCATGACGGACAAAGAAAAAATCAGCTGGCGGCAGCAGGCCAAGCTCTGGGTCTTGCAGGGCATCCTTCTGGTTGCTGCGGGCATCAGCCTGTTCAGCACGATGGCGGGTTTTCATACCGTGTTTTTTCCAAGCTCGGCGATGGTGGCGGTGCTGGCCAGCCTGCTCGTGCAGGGTATCGAGCTGGTCTGTGCGGAGCGCTTCCATCTCGCCGGCTGCGCCGCGTTCTTGCTCTCTGTGGCATTCAGTGCTATGAGCTTTATCAACATCGGCACACCGACCTCTGTATACATGCGCCACACCATGACCACATTAAACAGCGCCTACTCCACTCAGCTGTTGCCCGATGTGCAGTCCGCTATTTCTTCCGACATGGGCAGCCTATACAGCACGATTTCCGGTGAACTGACAGCCCTGCGCACCGAAGCACAGGTCATGCAGGAACAGAACACCGCTAGCAACATGCTGACCGAAGGGGATTACGACCTCATCCGCAGCCGCTATAACGATGCCCAGAAGAAGCAGACCGAATACTTTGAACTCGACCAACTAATTGGATTGCTCCAAAATAACGACCTTGAGCGAGCCTATGCCCTGATGGATGCCATTGAAGCAGAAGCGGGAAGTGGCGCCACTTTGAAGAAACTGAAGGCCGACGTCCGCTCCCTCCGCATCCGGTTGCAGGCTCTCAACGCGGATGCAGCCACCACCGCAGAAGAGACGGCTCACGCCATCCAATTACTCCTTGCACAGGCCAGTGTTGATACATCGGCATTGTCCGAGCAAATCAACAAGCTCATTACCGCCGCTCTGAACGCCGGGCTCAAAACCGACCCGCTCCCATTGCGGGACCACCTTGAACGCTATCTTCAGCTTGCAGAACTCAACCGGACGATCTCCGAACATGTTTCCGCAGAGGCTGCATTTCTGGAAAACGTGGAGCAGGCTGCTGCCGGCCCGGATGCCGATGCTGCATGGCAGCAGGTAAAGGCGCTTTGGAGCCACGAACTCAGCAGCCTCCGCACGGCGCTGGCCGGGTCGGTGCTGTCCACCCGGACGAAGCACATGGGAACGATCGACACACTGACCCGGCAAATTCTGGAAGGCGACCGCACCCTCGTGCAGAAGGCGATCACGATGCTGTGGTATAACCACGATCTCACCTCCTTTGCCGCCTGTGTGCTGGCTTTTATGCTGGATGAAATTTCCATTTATTGCATCCACGCAGCCTGTGAGATCCGCCGACAGATCGCCCAGAGCCGCGCTTCTTCCGCCAAGGCTGAAAGCGCTGCCTGACAGCCGTATATCCCATTCAAAAAAAGGAAAAGGAGTGGTCAAAAGTGAAACTAATGTTGCTCGTTGTATGTATTGTTGCTGCCCTGCTTATTGTCTTTGTCCTGCTCGTGATGCTGTATCACAGCAACGGTCGCACTGAGGTCCAGCGCAAAAGCGCACAGTTCAAAAAGGACGTCGAAAACCGGCTTCAATATGCCGTGCATTTGGGCGATGATACATTCATTCTTGACAAGCAGGACAAGCTGCTGGTCTACCAAAAGAGCGCAAAGAACCCTGAGAAGTTTTTGCCTCCACAGGTCATCGGGCTTCCATCTGAGGGCGGCGACTTCATCTCGATCATTCCCTTCGGCGGACTGCCAAGCGAAGGCTGCTGTAGTAATTATCTGACTTTGCGGGAGAACGGTTACAACGCCAAGTTTATCTCCCATGACGCACCCCTTTTAATTTATCGCAGCCAAAAAGACGATCATTACTACTTGAAGCTGAACGGAAACAACCAAAATGCCAGCAGTTTTCAGGGGAAGATCATCGAGGATGAAATCGCACTGGATCAAGTGCTCACCTGTGACCCGAGCAAGGCGAAACTGTTCTCGCTCTGTGGCAGCCCTCTGGCCTTCGTGCTGCTGCCCGGCGATGAACCGGAGACAGAGCCGCAGAAGGCAGACCTCAACAACATTGAAACCGAGCCCCCCAAACGCTCCATGGGGGACAAAATCCAAGACCTGTTCCATCAGGCCGGTGTCGATGCCGCACCGAAAAAGCAGTCCCGCCGTCCGACATTCAAAAATTAATCCCGCCGCCGAGAGGAGGAAGGCCGCATGTTCCGTCATAAGCATAAGCACCCTGCATTCAAAGCCCTGCGCGACACGGTGGCCTTTGTCGTTCTCTGTGTGGCGCTGCAAGGCTATGTTGCCCGCACGGACGGCGCAGAAGCCGCTGCGGCTTTCCGCACCGTATGGCCAACGCTCGCTTTTTTCTGTTCCTGTGGTGGTGCCTTGCTGGTTCACTGGGCCGGTGCCGCAGCCCTTCCGCTGCGGGTGTCCGCCATCTTCAGTGCCTTAGGCATGGCCTTGCAGGTAAGCCTGCACCCCGCAAACGCAAATGAGCTGAAGCTTTTTTGCCTGCTGTCCTTTGTGGGCTGCATCTGCACCGCCCTTGTTTTTGCACTGCTGCGCGTACTGCCGCAGACGCTTATCTACAATTTTTGTGTTGCTGGAAGTGCTGTGTCCTTCCTCTTTTTGCGGTTCTTCTCTAAACCCATCAACAGCACGTATGCATGGGTGTCGGTTGGAGGGCACTCTTTCCAGTTGACCGAAGTCGTTAAGCTGATTCTCATTATAGGATTTTCCGCTGCCGTGACAAATGAAGCCTGGCACGAAGGGGTCCGCTTCCGCGCCGCACTGCTGCTGCTCGCCGTGTGCACCGGAGGCTTTTTTGTACTAAACGAGCTAGGCACGCTGCTTGTCTGTCTTCTGGATTGCGGGGTCATGGCGCTGCTTTATTGTTCGATAAAGCACACGCTTTCCCTCGTTGCGTTTGGTACCCTGACGGGTGGGGTAGGGTATGCGTTTTTAAAGCTGTGCAGCGGGATGCAAAACCCGGCAGGGCCTTTTCGGCTTGGCCAGCTGGTATACCGCAAACTAGCCGTCCGGCTGCACTATTTTGGAATCAGCGATTTCTCCACGCTCTCATCAAAAGAGGTCAGCAGCTCCGCATACCAAGCGTATACCACATGGCGCTCGTTGCTCTTGGCGCGCCCTTTCGGTTCTGCCCCCTACCGGGTCAGCACCCCGGTAGCAGATTCCGATTTGATTTTGGCAACACTGGCGAATAGGGGCGGCTGGATTTGTCTTCTCCTGGCTCTATTGGGCACGTTTTTGCTTATATTGGCCAGTTTACTGCTTAGTACGCGCTGCGGCGGCTGGCTGAGCTGTGTGGGCACCGGTGCAGGCTGTGCTGTCGGGTTAGCCGGACTTGTCAATTTATTCTCTACGGCCAGCCTGCTCCTCATCGGCGTGCAATTTCCCTTTCTGGGCGCAGGGGGCAGCAGCTTCATCTGCTCTTGGGCCGCAATCACCCTGTTGCTGTGCAGCACCATTCCTACACGGCAGGGCAGCCGGGAGCTGCTCGCTGCATCACAAATCACGAAGGAGGATGTATCATGATGAACCGCCGTCTTTTCCTCAGGTTATTCCTCGCTCTCTGCTCTGCGCTTGGACTATCTGGGTCCGTAGTGCTGCTGCTGGAACGCCTCGGGCTGCTGGACAGCACCCAGCGGCCTCAGATCGAAGCGCAGCGCGCCGAATTTGAGAAAGCCGCCCGGAAAGCAAACACCATCGAGGGCGCGATCGTCTCCCGCGATGGGATCCCTTTTACAAGCGCTTCGGAGCCCGGAAAGCCCGCACTGGTGACCGCACTCTGCTACAGTTCTCTTGTTGGCTACAGGACTTCCACTTCCTCTTCCGGTCTGCGCCGTGAATTTGGTGATACACTCTATTACGCACGGGAAGAGGGGGGCGGCACCGCAGACAGTCTGGTCATGACCATTTGCGCAGAGCTCCAGCAGATCGCATACGATCTGGTAAAGGGGCAGGGAAGAGGCGTGTGCTGCGTAGCGAATGCCCGGACCGGCGAAGTCTATGCATTGGCGTCCTGCCACGGGGACGTGGAATTTGACGCAAATCATTTTTCGCAGAACTTTTCGTTATATACAGAGACAGAAGGCTATCTTCTCCCCCCATGGCTGGATGTGAACCCTCCCGGCTCCGTAGCAAAGATCTTGACAACTGCCGCCGCTGTGGAAGCCGGCGTGGATTTGACGTATGAGGACAGCACAGGGGAGTACAAAGGAATTCGCACTGCCTCTCGCGCACCGGGCGGTACGCTGGATTTACACAAGGCAGCCAGAACGAGTAACAATCCGTATTTTGCGGTACTCGCGGACAGAATGAGCCTTAGCGATTTGATCCGCGCACAGGAAGCCTTTGGCATCAACCAGAATTTTTTACGTCTCGGCACTTCCATTCTCCCGGCAGAGAGCACCCTGACCGCCGACTCTGCCCGCAGTGAAGCACGGCTCCAAGCCATCGGGCAGGGCGGGCTCTCGGTCTCACCGCTGACATCCATGGCATGGCTAGGTGCAGTGGCCACGGGCGAATTGACGACCCTCCGTATTGCAGACCATTTTGAGCACACCCTGCCTGATGGAAGCACGGAGGAGACCCCTCTGCCGGAAGCATACGAGGTCGAGCACCGCAGCTTGAACCTCCGTCCCGAGACCCTGACGACCTTACAGGACGTCTTTTCGGAAACGGCAAAATCCTATGGGTTGGCGCTTTCAGGAAACGCCCGCGTATTCGGCAAAACCGGAACGGCGCAGGTAGGCACTTCCGGGCTTTACACCATCTATCTGGCGTTTTCTCTGGTCTACCCGGACGGCAACGCCTATGAAGCCGTTTTAATGAGGGAAAAGTCCAGCGAAATGAGCAGTGTACTGAAGCCGCTGGCAAAACAATTGCTTGCCGCCATCGACCGTCTGCATCCCGCGTGGGAGGAAACAACATGAAAATTAAAATCAGTGCCTGCACCGCCAAAGGTTCCCACATCGAAAATCAAGACTGCCTTTGTGCCACCGGCCTTTGCCCGGAACAGACAAGCTTCTGGGCTGACCGGAAGGAAGTGGAAGTTCCCTTCCTTTATGCCGCGGTCTCTGACGGCATCGGCAGCGGCGCAGAAAGCCAGTACCTCGCGCGCCTTGCCTGTGAAACATTTGCCAAGGCCGTTGAGGCTGTCCCCCCTATTTCTCTCTACGACATTCCGGGCGGCGGCGAACTCCATGCTGACCTGCCTTATTGCGGGGTCCTGAAAGCCGCCCATGCCGTGTACGATACGTTGCAGACCCTCCACGCAGAAGGCGGCTGTACACTGACCGGCTGCTGCCTGACTGCCCCTGCTCCAAACCCGGACCCGGATATCCAGCCGCACACACACTTTTCGATGGCCTCGGTCGGCGATAGTGCCTGTTTCTGGTATCGACCGCACCGGCAGGTGGGCGAACCGGTTCAGCTCCTTAATTACCCGCAGAACCTATTTTATAGCCGAAAGAAAGCGGGGCTTGCGACCAGCGTTTTTGAAAAGCGGATCCTGGAAGCCTATCTTGGGATGCCAGCGGAAAAGCTGGAGCGGTCACGGTGTATCCAAGTCGTTACGATAGACGACGTGTGGCCGGGCGACCGATTTTTGCTTTGCAGCGACGGCGTTTATGGGCAGCTGCCGGAAGCACTGCTCAAGAAGCTGCTGGGGTTGCGGTGGATCACTGCGAAAACGCTGGTAAACGCCGCCACGTTCGTCCCGCACAGTGATAATGCCACCGCTATACTGATCGATATTCTATAAAAGCAGCAGAGGGGGAAGTTTTATGGAGATCGTCTATAACAAGACGGAAGCAGAGGAGCGCGTCTTTGTCCAAAAACTGGTGGACACCGCATGGCCCTTCCTCAACCCTGTGGTCGGGCAGGTTCTCGGGCGGGGGGGTCAGGCCACTGTATATGCAGATGGGCACAGCGAAGCGCTGAAGGTGATCGATACCTCTGTCTATCGGGACCCCGCCCGCCGGAAGGACGCCAACCGCCGGGGACGTTCAGAGATTTATTACCATCAGCAACTGACTGCCAAGACCGACACCGTGGTCAGGCTTTTCGATACCGCTTCCATCCCTCTCAGCCGCGAACGCGGTCAGGACGCCCCCATGTGCTTCCTTCTGCGGATGGAACTGCTCACACCCCTTGACCCCAAAAATCTGGTCGCACTGGACCCGGCAAACCGGGAGAAAGCCGTTCTGCAAATCATGCGAGACGTTTTAGAAGGACTGTGCCAGACCGAGGACGCAGGAATTGTACATAGGGACGTCAAATGTGGAAACATCCTCCTGCGGCACGATCCAGCCACCGGCCAGAGCCGCTTTGTGCTCAGTGATTTTGGCTTGGCAAGACCATTCCATACACGAACCGACCGAAGTTTCTTCACCGTCTGTGGTTCCAGCGACCACATAGCCCCCGAAATCATTCGGCGCGGAAAGCTTATTGCCGGCAGATCGGACCTTTACAGCGCCGGTGTGATGCTGTTCCATCTGCTGTTCCCGGAGAACGACGACTACTTTGATCCCGTTGGCTTCCGGCAGAAGTCCGCCGATTTTCCCTTCAGCCCGGAGATCAAAAAACTCCTTTTCAGCCTGACCGAAGTTTCCCCCGCCAGCCGGCCATCCCCAGCCGTTGCACTGATCGAGGTAAACCGGCTTTTGATGCAGCGCGATGCGGAATATTTCCGCTGCATCCGACAGCAGCTCCTTTCCGATCTTGCTCAGAGCCGCCAGCCCGCTCCCGAATTAATGGCCGCCATGCCGGAAAGCGAAGCAACACACCTGCTCCGCGCCTGTTCCGCAGCGCTGGCCGATAACACACACCAGATGGCGGAGGAGCTTCTTCGCGGTGCTGCCGCACAAAATAACAGCGGCTGTGCGCTGTACTATCTTGCCGTACTTTTTTTCCAGAATCGCTCGTGCCGCCAAAAAGCGGCAGAACTTTTTCGTCTTTCTGCCAGTCGCGGGTACCTTCCCGCATGCAGCGCTCTAAAGGGTGAAAAAATCGATTCCGCATCATTTCTGAGCAGCATATTACTTGCCGTATAGGCATCAGATTTTAACGGCTCAACGGCTTCCCGGATGATCGGGCAAGCCGAACAGGCTCATCATGCAAACAACGAAAAACAGGGCGTTTCCCGATGGAAAACGCCCTGTTTTACATATCGCTATTGTCTGTGGTCTTTGGCAGGGTGCGTCCTATTCAGGGGCGCACTCTGTTTTTTGTTTGCGTTTAATCTTTTAATCCATGGCTCCCGGTTACGGTTTTCAAGTATTTCTCCGGATCGCCATTCAGGATCAAATCGGCATAGCCAAGCGGGTCATTGTAGATGAGGTAGTCCAACTCCGACCTCTGCGCCATGGTCACATCCAGTGCATCCTCGACCCCAGTGCAGTCAATAGAGATCATTCTCCCATCCCGGAGCAGCAGCTCCACACAGCCGGTGTCCATAAGCTGGTGGGCATCTGTTGTTCTGGTTTATAATTCACTGATGGTTGCAGTAATGGGTTGCATGAGGATTCGTCTGACCGGGTTATATACTGCCAGTACCACAGCCGCCAGCACGACTACGACAATCACGGCAAAACAGCCCCACGGCACCTGCCACGCTGCACCGAAATAATGGGTGATGAGCAGGATATACAGCTTCCGATTCAGCACAAGACCCAGCGCAATGCCCACCACAAGACCGGACACCGCATAGGTGCCAGCTTCGGCAGAGATCATGCGTTTCAGCTGTGCATCATCCATCCCGATGGCACGCAGGATGCCATACTGCTTCATTCGTGCCGACACGCTCATGGAAATGCTGTTGACGATGTTCAGCAGGGAAATGCCGCCAATAATGGCAAGAAATCCATACAGTACGATCCGTGCCGCATAATAAGTCCCACGGTCCTGCCGGTTGCTTTCCCGCAAATCCTGCACAACGATCTGATCACTGGAAAAAGCCGCCAGCGCCAGCACGGTCTCGTCACTGGCGGTGCGGTCCAGCTGCACCCCGATCATATTGTAATTCTGTTCTCCTGCTACACGGCGGAACAGCGTTTCAGGCGCAATAATGGTCACATCGTCCGGAAATATTCCCTGTGAGAATGCGCCCACGACCGTCAGCGGCACACCGTTCACCGTGATGGTATCCCCGACACGGATGGGGTTTGTTTTGTTGTACATCGTCATCACTTCATTGTCTGCACCGGAATTTTTTGCCATTCTTCCCTTGACCACCATGCTTTTGCTGGATTCCAGCATAAAATCATCGTACGAACAGAATGTGACCTGCTCGACATTGTTCCGGTCGCTGCTGGCAGGTACATGGACAAGACCCGTACAGCCCCATACACGTGCAACACCGGGCATCCTTCGCAACTGCTGCGCCATGGTATCCGGCAGCACCCGTTCGTTGTCATAACCGGTGTATATCACATCCGCCTGCCATGGTGCCAAACTTGGCAACAGCAGAGAAGCAAACTGCAAAATAACGATAAATCCCAGTGCAAGCACAATGCTTAATGCAAAGCTTGCGGTAATCAGGAACCAATTCTTTTTGCTTGCGGTAGCATGGTATATGCCCAGTGCAGTTTCAGTCCGACCGGAGCCAAGATTCGCTGCATGATGCACAACTGCCGCCTGTTCACTCCCGGAAGCCGCCGCCACAGGCGGGACCTCTGCAGCCTGCTTGGCCGGAGCCTGTGCTGCCAGCAGCACCGTTACTACGCCCACCACAGCACCGGCACACAGACCGCCCATACTCAACCGGAATACCGGCGTTGTCGCAAACTCACCGCCAATGCCGTACCGCAGTGCGCCGCACACCGCCCAACTGGAAAATGTCCCCAGAACAAGGCCGATCGGGATCGCAATCCTGCACCAGTTGAGTGCTTCCATCCGGACAAAATGAACGACCTGCTGTTTGCTCATTCCGAGACAGCGCATCATACCAAAGAACCGGGTGCGCTGCGCAATATTGCTGTTCATGGTACCGGAGATCATCAGCACACCGGCAAGCAGCACCAGAGCAAACAGCACACCCGCCATGCCGTACACCGTCCGGAACGCAGTGCTGTTGCTCTGTCCGGCAGAACCCATCACATTCAAATTTTCATGCACGGCATCCTCGCCATACTGCTGCTGTAGCTGCGGCAGAGCTTTTGCCGCCTTGGCAGCGCTGGTATACTGCAGATCGTACACAGTCTGCGGCAGAGCTTCTCCCTGCCCAGTCAGAAGCGATTCAAATGTCTCCTGCGGCAGATAAATATCCACCAGTGCAAATTGCATTTCGTAATAGCTTTCGTCCACACCGCCGATGCCAGTCACAGTCAGTGTCCGGCTCTGCCCGTCCGGCAGCTTCAGCGTGACCGAATCTCCGATTGCCACACCAAAAATCCGGGCGGCACCTTTTCCAAGCAGCACCTCTCCGTCCTGTTCCGGAAAAGTCCCCTCAAAGGCTGCGGAACGGTTCACACGCAGAAATTGCGCATCACAACCGTAAAGAACCACCCGTTTTCCGTTCAGGCGGTAATCCTCTTCTCCGCCCTCATTGAACACCGCTCCTACACCTGCGCACACCACGTCCTGCTGCTGTGCCAGCTGTTCTGCCTGACTCTGTGTAATTCCGGCAATCTGCAAATGCCAACTACCATCTTTTCCTGCTGCGCGATTCATTTGGGTGCGCAGCATCATATCCGCTACACTGAAAATAGCACTGACCAGAAACACCGCAATGACGATGCACAAAATCGTCATGCGGTTCTGCCGTCTGCGTACCTTGGCAGAAATCGGGATCAGGCTCAGATAGCTTTTCATTTCTGTGCTGCTCATTCCCGGCACCTCCCAAAATCGGTCAGGCAGCCGTCCGATACCTGCAACACCCGGTCTGCCGTCTGCGCAATGCTGCGGTTGTGGGTGATCATCAGGATGGTCTGCTCGTATTTCCGGGATGTTTCTTTTAGCAGGGCAATGACCTCGCTGGTGTTCTGGGTGTCCAGATTGCCGGTCGGCTCATCCGCCAAAATCAGGGAAGGGCGGGTCATCAGGGCGCGGCCAATGGCTACCCGTTGCTGCTGCCCACCGGAAAGCTGGCTTGGCAGATGCTTCCGACGGTCTTTCAGATTCAGCACGGTCAGCAGTTCTTCCAGATATGCCCTGTCCGGCTTTTGGTAGTCCAGCAGCACCGGGAACAGGATGTTCTGTTCTACGGTCAGTTCCGGGATGAGGTTGAATGCCTGAAAGATAAAACCGATATTGCGGCGGCGGAAGATCGTCAGCTCCCGGTCTTTCATGGCAAAGACATCCTTGCCATCAATCAGCACCTTGCCGGAAGTCGGCGTATCCAGTCCGCCAATCAGGTTGAGCAGGGTGCTTTTGCCGGAGCCGGATTCGCCAACGACCGCCACATATTCGCCTTTCGGCACTGAAAAGCTAACATCTTTCAGCGCATGGACAGCGGTCTCTCCGCTGCCGTAGGTCTTGCAGAGATGGTTGACTTCTAATAGTTCCATAGTGTATCCCTCACTTTGCAGGTTCCTTCGATTCAGACGGATCATCTCTGTCTGTGCAGAAAAGGATAACACGTCAACCTTACTGCAAGCCTACACGCAGCCTACAATTTTGTAGGAATCGGAAAATTCAGAGTAAAGGTCGTGCCCTTTCCCAGCTCGCTGTCTACTTCAATGGTGCCGTGATGGGCTTCCACAACGGCTTTTGCCAGCGGCAGACCCAGCCCGATGCCCTGTGTATCCTGTGAAAAGCGGCTGCGATAAAACCGTTTGAAGATATGGTACAAATCTTCCGGGTGGATGCCGCTGCCGTTGTCGCGCACTTTGATCTGAACCATGGACGGCAGTGCATTCCACTCTACCTGAATCGTATCTCCGTTCTTTGTGTGGTCAAGGGCATTCTTTACAAGATTGTCCACAGCTTCCTGCATCCAGTCACGGTCGCACCAAAGTGTAACCGCCTCTGAGCCGGACAGAACAAGCTTTTTCTGTTCCTGCTTGGCACGATAGTGATACTGCCGCGCGATGTCCTGCACCATTTCAGCAACATTTTCGTTTTTCTTCTCCAAGACGACCGAACCGGCATCCAGCCGGGTGATTTTGAGCAGATTCTGCACCAACGTTTCGATGCGGTCCAACTCCTGTTCGGACAGGTCTGCAAACTCTTTGACCTCCGACGGCGAAACAGCTTCGTCCTGAAGCAGACCGTTGTAGATATTCAACGCCGCCAGCGGTGTTTTGAGCTGGTGCGAAATATCTGCAATGGTATTTTTCAAAAAACGCTTCTCCCGCTGCTCGTTGTCTGCGTGTGCGCTCAGAACTGCCGCCAATGCATTAACGGAGTGAAACAGACGGTAAAATTCTCCCTCCCGGTCGCAGTCCAGTCGTGCATCCGGGTTGCCATCCAGACAGCTTTGGATTTGCTGGACTGCCTGTTCCAGAAGCGCGCTCTGCCTTTGGAAATAGCGAAAAAGTACGCCCCAGAGACAGCCGCCCAACAGAAGAAAAACCAACAGTAATGCGAAAGAGAATGCGTGCGTCGTATGCCATACGATGCCCTGCGTAAGCGCCAATGCCACCGCCCAGACCGCCAGCACGGCTTGGAACAAATTTCGGATCTCCCGGTTTGCGAATACTTTCATACGGCACCTTTACCCATTCCATTTATAGCCCATGCCGCGGACAGTCAGCAGCATCTGCGGTTTGCCGGGGTCGTCCTCAATCTTCATCCGCAGCCGCCGGATGTACACTGTTAAGGCACTGCTGTCAATGTAATCCCCATCGCAGTCCCACAGTGCATCCAGAATTTGTTCCTTGGATAGCACGGCATTCGGATGCTGCATAAAGAAGCAGAGCAGCTTGTACTCTGCGCCGGTCAGTTCCAGCAAGATTCCGTTTTTGTATGCCTGCCCCTGCAACAGCCGGACGGTGATGCTGCCCGATTCCAGTACGGGTTCTCCTGCGCCGGACGCATTTGCACGGCGAAGCAGTGCATTGACCCGCGACAACAGGACACCCAGCTTGAACGGCTTGGTCAGGTAATCATCCCCGCCCAGTTCCAGCCCCATGATGATATTCATTTCCTCATCCGAAGCGGTCAGGAACAGAATCGGCACGTTGGATGTGCGCCGCACCTTCTGGCAGAAATCGAAGCCAGAGCCATCCGGCAGGGAAACATCCAGCACCAGCAGGTCATATTTTCTGTCTGACCACAGCACCTCGGCTTCTGCCAGCGTCCGGGCTGTATCCAGTGCAAAGCCCTGTTTCTTGAATGCAAAGGTCAGCCCACTGATCAGGCTCAGATCATCTTCCAAAAGGAACAGTTTTCTCATGATTCCCTCTCTTTTCTGCGTTTTGTGTGTCCTACAGGTTCAAAAGCATTATAAGTTTTTTCTGCGAACATTACAATGTGCGAAACGGAAATTGTTTCTTGCCGTGTGTTAAATATAAGTCCTACTATCACTGCTTTACTGCAATAAAATTTGCAAAAACATCTTGGCGTGCCCTGCAATCCGTGATACCCTTTATCGCAAATCCCACCGAGCTTATCGGGGCAACGCCCCTCCATCTTGCTTGCGCAAGACCGCTCTGCCGCTTAAAAGCCCCACTGGGGCTTTCATTGCTACGCAAACGCGGACTTTCAGAAAAGTACAGAACAGCGAGGATTTATTCCCCATGAAAATTTTTACCGCCCCGCAACACACCCGATCTATTTTGCCGCTTACTTCATCCGACAAAATCATCGCTGCGCTGCGTGGGCGGTATTTTTCTTTTTCACAAATAAAATCTTATGTAGTTGTTCAATCTTCCAAAATTTGTTTTTGGTTGTTGACTGCACAACCGCAAAGTGTTATTCTTGTGCTTGAAAGAAGCAGGTTGTAGTGTCCGCACTCACGAACTTTCGGCTGAAAGCCGAAGGGCAGCAGCCCACCCAGACCGTCTATCAGACTGAACTGGACAAGCTGCGAAAGCAGATCTACGCTTGCATTAAAAACGAACTCCGCGATAACTTTTTAAGAAAACTTCGTTTGCTTTCAATAGCTTTTCATAGTATTCACGATAAGAACTGCTCAATCGCCGCATAGCAGGGATAAAGACATCATTGTACCCGTTTTCTCGATTTAACTGTGCGAATAGTTCTTGAAGTCTGTAACCCGGAGTGTTTTTGTACGCGTCAGATGCTTTGACTTCCTTATACCGCTCAAACATCTCCCTATTATCTTTCAGATATTGTTCAGGGTCTTGTATTGCAGCAGCAACACTTGCAGCAGCTTTTTTTGACACGTCAACAAGATCAATGGTTTTCGCAGCATCGTCGAGATATTCTTTCAAATCATCCGGGATAACAATATTCACACCGTCTAAAAAATCAATTATCGTTTCAAATGCATCTTGCTGTTCGTCTGTTGCAACCCTCTCATTCAGGTACGGTGCAAAATGGAGACTGATAAATTTCCCGAAATATCCCGGAAAACGGTCAAGCAATCTTGAAAGAATAGAGCGCTTCATTTCGAGCCGACTCAATTGCGCCCGGGCATCCTCCCAATTCTGGTTTCTCGCAAGCATGTGGAGTAATTGTTGTTTCGCTTGTATATCCGAAATTTCCAGTTCTTTCTTGTCGCATATAGTTTGAAAAGACAAATAGTCATTCTCTGCCAAAACCGTTTTAATGTCCGATACTGATATTCCAAACCCGCGTAAAACTGCGATTTTGTTTAATTGGATGACATCATCCTCTGAAAACACCCTGTAACCATTTTCCATGATTTGAGGGCGAGTTAAGCCTTGTTCCTCATAATACTCAATCGCCTTTTTTGTAAGGCCACATCTCTTGCAGACTTCATTGATAAGCATATCATCGCCTCCACTGGTATGATAAGCCCACCCCCAAGGGGACAGTCAATAGCTTTTTCAAAAATTTTCTTGATTGGGCAAGGTGTGTACGATATGGAATGCCATTTCCGCATTTTCTTTGTCCACAAATACTTCCGTGATATACTTCGGTTTTATACCCAGCGTTCCGATTCTTGCTTGATCGAACGCATTACGCCGATTGACATCTTTCGTTTTACAATAGAACTTGATTCCCGCAGCCGCCAACGCATCCGTAATGCGATTGCATTGGTAAGGATCAGAAACTGTTGCGATTTGCGATTTAAAAAACTGCTCTAACATAAATACCCCTCCTACCGGTCGTCTGAAAAGGATATAATTTCAAATATCTTTATTGGAATAACGTAATTTAATCTCAATTTATTTCGTTCGTCCATAAATTTCCAAAAGTTTGTGTGTCTGCACATGAATTTCAAGAAAATTTATAGCACAATCACAATGTTTTTCATTTGGATAAATCGATAGAACCACTTCGTACGCCGCTTATATCCAGCAGTCCTCCCGTGTGGAACTGGGCAAGAAGTTTGAAAGCGGCTTCTATGCCAAGCCCGACACCTCCAGCCCGCAGGCTGTACCCGCCGCAGGCGAACCCACCATCTCCATGACGGCTCTTTTGGAATTGCTGAAGGATGCCGACCCGGAAATGAAGGCAAAGCTGCGCCTGGCACTGCTCACCTGATGCAAAAAAGGGCACTGATTGCAATGCAATACAGCGCCCTACATCATCGGACATGGATAACACCGACCGTGCAAAAACCGTGCAGAAGCCGTGCACCCATGGCTTACAAAACAAAAAAGCCATGAAATCTTTCGATTTCACGGCATTTTCTGGGGCGATGGAAGGGACTCGAACCCCCGGCCTACTGATTCGTAGGAACCGAATGGCACATTTTGTCCATTTCATCATTTGACGTTAAAACGTCATTTTAATCGAATCACCGTTATTTTGCCGTTGTTCTTCTATTGCATTCTTTGCATTGCTTGCACGCCTTTGCACCTGTTATCCATCCTTGCGATGTACAGAAAATGTGCAAAAGTGTGCAGAGCCAAAATCAGCCCGGCAAAACAGGCTGTTTCGCACAGCCCCAAAAGCTGGATTTCAACGGTATTTATTGTGCAAAATCTTCCAGTTTTATCCAAGCAACAATCTTACATGACACACCGGTTCTATGGCAGGGTTTAGGACATCCGAACAGACACCGTTTGATATAGAAATGAGGTTCACCATGAACAAACTGCTTTCCTGCCGCTTCAATATGGACACCAACCGGGTGGAAGCCCGGTTCGAGGATGGCACCAACCTTGCCATCGACTGCATCGCCGTGGAGGACGAGTACGGCAACACCCCGGCACAGCGGGCAGAGCTGGACTGGCTGCTCTACAACAAGCCCTTGGAGTATGCACAGATGGTGCTGAGAGGGGAGATGGAGCACTACCTGTCGCTGGGGTGTGAGCACGGCAGGCTGGAGGATTGAGCCACAGAAAACGCGCGGCAAAATCGCTAATCGCGCGGCGCGCGTTTCTCAGCGTAAATTCAGCGCAAACCATGCCAAGTCAGCGTATTTTCAGCGTAAATCCCGGAAAGTCAGCGTAAATTCAGCGCAAATCAAACTTTCAGCGTAAAAGTCAGCGTAAATTTTCACTTCACGCTCTTGTACTTCGTTCCCCGGCCTATGCCATCAGGCTGCAAGATGCCGTCCTTGCACATCTGGTGCAGGATATAATAGGTTTGATTCTTGTTAAACCCACACAGCTCTTGTGCTTTCTGATTCGTAATCGACGGCTTATGCTTCAGATATTCAAGAATCCGATCCTTTGCCTGAATCTGGCTGACCGTCTTATCCTGCACATAGGCCACATCGGTTTTCACCGTTTCGTAGACCTTGAGGGACAGCATATAGGTCTTGCCGTTGAGTTCCAGAAGCCCTTCGTCCCGGAGAGCGTTCAGAACCTTGTGGGCGTTGTCATCGGTTTCCTGAATCCTCTTTGCCGCCTGCTTCAGGGTGATTTTCTGGTGCTCCCGCAGATAGTGCAGAATCATCAGCTCCGACAGCGTGAACATCTTGGACCGCTTATCCTGCGTCTCTGCGATGAAACGCACGAAGCTCTGATTCTCCATCGTGCTGCGAAGGGTCAGCCGGACGGAGTTGGGCGTGCTGGCGTACTCCGGGTAGGGCTTGCCCTCGGTGAGCATACTCTGGAACATGATGTCCACGCCCTGCCCGGAACGCTGCACATACTTCAGGTGCTGAAGGGTCATGGCAATCAGTTTATTCCGGGGAATGGACTGGTGGGTGATGATGTTGCTTTCGTTGATGTCCCCCGGAAAGCCGCCGGGGTTCTCAATCACGATCTTTGTGGGGTAGTGCTTGACGTAAACCGGTGCCATGTCCTCATAGGAGCGGTGCGCCAGCGCATTCAGCAACGCCTCCTGAAAAACCGCTTCAGAGAAATCGTACACCTCTAGCCGGAACAGCCCCACCTGCACATTGGTCAGGCGGTTATAGGTGCGGATGCGCTCGGTCAGCTTATCCAGAATCGAGATCGCCGGCTCCTGCATATCCATGCGGTTGTCGTATTCCGTCTGCGCCTCGTCGCTGTAATGGAGGTAGATCACCTCTGCCTGCGGCAGCAGCCGTGCAATAGACGCTGCCTTGCCCACAAACAGCAGCCCTGCCACCGTCACACGCACTTCGTCCTTGTCCATGCGGATCAGGTTCAGGTTGTCCAGAAAGGTGGTATCTGCCAAATCCGGCAGGGCAGAGCCTGCATCCCGAATCCGCAGCTTCTCTTTCAGGCGGTACACTTCCAGCAGGTCAATGTCGCTTTCGGTTGCGCCCTCCACGATCTTTGCCGAAAAATCCGGGTTATCGGCAGGGGAGTACACATCGTTTGCCGGGTAGTCGGGCTTTGTCACGTTCCCCAGCCTTCTGTAATAGATGCCGCCGGTGGTGGCAACATGAGAACTGGATTTCTCCACCGATACCACCAGCACCACGCCGTCAGAGGTTTCCACCGGCTCAATTTCGGTAAACAGGCTGGGCCGGGTCATATCGTAGATGGCTTCCATCAGTGCCTGCGGGTCGCTCTTGGGGCAGCCCGTAATGGTGCCGTCATCTTCTACGCCAAACAGCAGAACGCCGCCCTTTGTATTTGCCAGCGCAACCGCACTTTTCACCGCAAGGTCTTTCCGCTGCCGGTAGTCCTTGCACTTCACCCACGACTTAAACTCCTGCCGGGTGCTCTCCCCTGCAGCAATCATTTTGCGGAGTGCTTGTTCGGTCATGGTGGGGACCTTCTTTCTCAAGTGAGTTATTCTTGTCCTTTTGAAAACGGAGAATCGATATATCCTAAATTGGTAAATTCAGAGCGGAATAATTCATCATACAAACTATCTTGACCGTACTTGATTTCTAAGTTATCAAAATAACGTCTGTCTATCAATAAATAATCGTTTCTTGGATATCGATTGTTCTCAATAATCAAATTGTTTCCATATTTATAACGATGTCGATTTAAATATGCACCAAAATCTTTTCTTCCGTTAGACGCATCGGAAATCAAATTATATGCTGGGATAAACTGCTTTAACACTCTCAAATTTTCGTATTTGTAAGCATAAATAAATTCTTTGTATAAATCGCCCTCAAAAAACATCGAATATATTTTCTTAAACGCCATATCCAAGTAATAAATAAACGTTGAAATATCAACTTCATATGACTTGGGATCAGCCGTTAAAAGTATTCTACCACGAGCACTTCCATCCGGAAAAATCTCCATGAAATCATGGATTCCAGCACGCATTGGATATAAGTTTCCTCGATCGTCTTTTGCGGTAAGATCTCCAATGCTAAACAAATAGGATGCTCCAACTCGTGAAATGCTAAAGTCCTTATTTATAGTCCGAACATAGTTCGCAATATTTTCCAAATCAGCTTTATTGTATTTTCGCCAAATAGCATCCTTATCGGATGTAGCCACAAAAAAGCCAAAATCCAAATATGCGAATATATTTTGAGGAAATTTCTGGTCTATCTCAAGTGGTAGAAGCTCAACAATATTCTTCACACGAACCAATTCGTCTTTTTTCTTTTGGTACAACTGGTTTAATCTTGTTGAATCTTTTATCGGAAACGACCCAGAAGATACTCTCTCGTAAATGTCACCACGATTTGTAATATAGGGCGGCATTGCACCTTCTTCAATTTTAATAACGAAAATATGCGTTCCCTTTGATGTAAATTTTCTCACATCAAAATTCGGAGTTGGCGTAATACAGTCATGTATTGTAATATGAATTCTCTGCTCTGTCCATTTTTTACAGCCACCAATAGTTTTATCATCATTAACACCGAGCAGAATATATCCTCCATAGGTGTTTGCAAATGCAGAAATTTCCTTGATTAGTTTCTTTGGCTCTTCGTCATCTGATTTGAACTCAAAGAAGAAGTTTTCATCGTCTGCTTCAGACAAGAATTTTTCAATATCATGAAATCGAAGTTTGTCCCAAGGCTTATTATTAATATTGACCACTTGTACTTCACCTCATTTTCATTCATGGAATACATATTCCATCGGTCGGATAATAGATTCAATCATCGAAATTTCTTCTTCATTGCAACCATATCTCTTAAACAATTCTTTATCCGTCCATTCTTTTGAATAATCCAAGAATGGAACAAAACGGAAGTTCTGTTTTGAGATGTTCATAGACGAATAGGTTTCGTGAAGCAAAAAGCGAGGGAACCTCAAGCACATATATTCCGCAAAATGGATAGCCTCTGCTTTACTGTCAAATGCCGCAAGCAAAAGATACGAATCCGTAAAGACAGAACCCGGAGACAGCACTTGCAAGGTAGAAGTAACACGGTAGCCGACACCGGGGTCAACACCCACTTCGCCACCACGAGGAACGACTTTTCCCATAATAACTTTATACTTTCCAATAAGCTCGTGCTGTTTCTGCACTTCATCACCAGAAATGTAGCTCATTGCCATGCTGTTGCTCTTTTGACTGGAAAACAAAGCAAGCTGATGTTTTTCGTCCTTGTTGTCCTGCCCACGCAAATCAGAAGAAATGCCGAATACATTTCTCGGATAAACCACATCATCCATCTTGCGGTCGTTAGACGCTTCCATCCGTCGAATCAACTGCAATGCGTTATTATTTCGGATAAAAATATCATATTCAGACAAATCACGGTTTAGTGTTACTGCATTCTCGCCACGAATCGAAGTAACTTCACAGTCTCCATTATAAGACGAATCCCACAAGAAGTAGTTTACACCGCCAACAATCGAAACATTGGAAAACAATGCTTCATTGTCCGCATAGTCAACTATTTTTCTCAAGTGTTTGTCTTGTAGCATTTCTGCACGAAAATCATCCAAGCCCTTGCCACCAGAGAACCAACGAGAAGGTGTTATCATTGAAATATAGTGCGGCTCAATGGCTTTTGCTTCGCCCACAAAGTAATTATAGACAGGCTTTGCACTGTAACCCTTTCCACCGCCATCCATCTCCTGATACGGCGGATTACCCACAATGGCATCAAATTTCATGGGCTGTCCCTCCTTTCCCCATGTATCGGTTCGCTGCAGCTTCTTTGCCAGACGCTGCGGGTCGTTTTCCATCCGTTCCAGCAGGTGCGGAATGTAGGTGGTGTTGACCGTCCAATCCTGATAGCCCACCAGCGTCCGCCGGGTGATGCTTTCTGCCATCCGGGTCTTGCACAGAACAAAGATCTGCTGCTCCACGGTCTCCTGCCAGAGAGCCTGTGTCTGCTCCAGCGGCAGCTTGTCCTCCGGGCCGGGCAGCTTCATGGCGTACAGGCTGTATGCCATATACAGGGGATACAGGCCGGATTTGGAGTTCATTTCCAGAATCCGCGCGTCCGGGTTGAGGAAGATGTCCTCCGTGACCTGTCCCTGATCCACCAGACGAGGCTCTTCCAGAACCTCCTGTGGATCGAACTGCTCGTTGAGGAAGCAGTAGCCGCCCACCATGTTGCTCAGATGGAGGTTCACCACCCGCCACGGAGTCAGAACGGTTTCCTTGTCGGGGTTGCGGAAGTGGCTGAAGATCTCGGCAATGCGCTTCACACGCTCAGTAGGCGGCAGCTCGTCCGCAGCCTTTGCCATGCGGCGGATGCGTAGACCTGCGCCGCTGACAACATCCTCATCATAGTATTTCAGCAGCTTGCGGAACAAAGCAGTGCTTACTCCTTTTGGCATGAACTCCTGCCAAGATTCAGGGTCTACCAAGTCGATAAAATCCGCCATGTGGATTTCTTCGGTCAAATCGACCTTTGCGCCGTAAATCAACAGCGGCAGACGAATCGAAACATTCCGCAGCAGCCGAATGACCTTATCGCGCTCCTTGCGCTGGTCTTGCAGCTTTTTGAGCAGTTCTTCGTCCTCTTTGCTGCGCTCCCGCTTGGGCTTGTTGGAGAGCTTGGAGGCTTCTTCGTACTCTTCGTTGGTCAATCCTTGATTGTTGATGTGGATTTTTGTCTCTTTCTTGGCGGCTTTCTGCTCGCTGAGCTTGTCGGACAGGGTATGGAACAGCTCCACATCTTCCTCATCCATCACCATGCCGGTATCCTGCTTGTAGACCGATTCATCGTCAAAGCCGCTCTTGATGGCCTTGTCCACGGTCAGCCGCTTGATTTGGCGCATCATCTTCGGTACGCTGTACTCGGTCATTTGCGTACCGTCCACGGCAATCACCGGGCAGAAGTTCAGGAATTCGCCCAGAGCCTTACGGTATTCTTCCTCGTTGGTTTTGCCACGTTTGGTGACGCGGTTGACCTCGGAAAGAACATTCAGTGCGCGGTCGGGCGCAAAATCAAAGACGTAGCAGCGTTCTTTCTGCTTGCCGTCCAGCACTCCTGCCGACTGCACCCGGAAAATGGTCTGCATATAGCCGGGCGCAGCCGTGCTTGCCGACCCGGTCAGCATCATCACAGCCGTCCATTCCGGCACCGTCACGCCGGTGGTCAGCTTGCCGCAGGAAATGGTAATGGTGTAGCGGTTCGCCTTGATGACCTGCTTTACCAGTGTCAGGGCGTTGTCGTAGGGCATTTCGGCATCGCCGTCGCCTGCAACGTTAGCGACTTTATAGGCTCCAAACACAGGGTGGTCTTTCAGCAGCCTGCTCAGGGCACTGGCTTCTTTCACGCCCGGAACCATCCAGAGGGTATGCCGGAACATCTCCCGGTACTCCAGCGTGGAGTAGGGGTAGTTGCTCTCCGGGTTCTCCGAAGAAATCAGGTCCAGAAAGCTGCGCACATCGGCCTCGTGGACAAAATCACCCACCTGTGCGCCAGCCGGCAGAGGACGGAAATCCCGTGCAGGGTCGCCCGTCCACACCCGGAAAAACTCGGTAAAGTTGAACGCCATCTCCAAGGTCTCGTAGCGGTAGGAGGTGGGCAGACTTTTCCCAAGGTCGAAGGTCAGGATGCGAAGTTCCGGCAGGTCTGCATAGGGGTTATGGTCGCCGGGGTGCAGGGTGTCCCACTCCCGCTTACGCTTTTGCTCCATGACGTAGTCCCATGTGTAGACGTTGTTCTCGTACTTCTGCATCAGGTTGTACGGTGTGCCGGACAGCTGCAGAACCTTGGGAGCCTTGCCGTTCTTTTCCGCTTCCAGCAGAGACTGCACCTTCTGCCCTCGCTGGGTCTGGGTGCCCTCGTGGGCTTCATCGTAAATCACAAGATCCCAGTCCATATCGAAAACGGCGTTATTCTTGTCAAACTTGCCGTCTGCCCGCTGAGAGCCGCGCAGGTCCTGCATGGAGGCAAAGTAAACAAATGCCTTACCGGAATTCTGGTAGGCTGTCAGGTTTGCATCGTTGCGTGCATCCATTGCCGCATCGTAAACGGACGAATCCGTATCGAAACGGTCTTTTTTCAGGAAAGCACGGTTGTCTCCTTCGCCAAAAATCAGGTCAAAATCGTTGCGCCAGCCATCTTCCACCACTGGGCGGTGAGTGACCACAATCACCTTCTGGTAGCCTGCTTTTTTGATGAGCGCATAGGCCGTGACCGTTTTGCCGAAACGCATCTTGCAGTTCCAGAGCATCGAGTTCTGCTTGCGGAACACCCGCAGCGTCTGATTGACGCAGTCCATCTGCTCATCCCGCAGGGTAATGGCTCTCTTTTTGGGCGCAGCAGGGACAGTCTGCGGCAGAAAGCTGATCTGCCCCTCACTCTTTTCGGCAGCGGTCAGAGCCGTGCGGCCCTCTTTTACCGCCTGAATCGCACGAATGGCAACGGACAGCGGCACCTCAAACCATTCGCTGTCCTGATTGGAATTGGAGAACTTCCGGGCCGAAAAGCCAGAATTGTACAGCACGTTATGGACATCGTCATCATCGAACAATTCCGTATCGGTCGTACCATCCGGGAAGGTGACGGTTCTGCGTGCCAGCTCGGTATATTGCAGGTCGTATTCAACCATCGCCGTCTTGGTATACTGGTCGATGCGGTCACAGGCAGCACAATTCAGCTCCGCACAGTTGGGCGGAAGCTGTTTGTAACTGTTCACGCTGTCAAAATTTGTCTTTCCGATCTTCCAGTAGCCCTCGTGCTGGGCATCGTGAATCGTAAAGATGTAAATCAACCGATACGACATGGTTGGCTTATACGCTGCCACTTGCTTTTCCTCCTCTCACCATTGAAAGGAACGTCATTGTCTGATTGGAACGCCAGTCTTTTATGATGCTGTAAATCCCATTGTGCGCCCGGATATTTCCGCTTTTGCATCCGGGGCAGAGGTCAATTTGTTCCTCACTGCCGAACCAGCTGATAATTTCAATTTTGTTTTCCTTACAGCTGCCCGGAACCACATACTTTGTGCCGTCCATCTGCCAGAGGTTCCATGCAATGATGTTGGCGATCACCTTCATCTGCCGCAGGTGGGGAAGTTTGCCAAAGCGTTCCCGGTAAACCTCCACAAAGGTCACAAACAGGTTTTCCCGTGCCAGCAGCAGGCTGTCGCCCTGATACTCAAAGCCGTACACGCTCTGGAACGCCCGCTTCGTCCATGTGAACCATTCTTCTTCGGTGTCCGTGTTTTCGCTGATAACACGTAGCTTGCGGTCCAGCAGGCCAATTCGCTGGGAAATGGGAATGGTTTCGCCCGTTACGGTGTCGTAGCGGCTTACCAGATAGGGAGCCTCGCCGCAGGAGATTTCCAACCGCTGTGCATCCACATATTTCTGCCATGTGTGCTGACGGTCATCCGGGAAAGCGATTTTGTCAGCCGTTGCTTTCCACGCCATCTCCTTCTGGATGTTGAAAACATCCTTCCTGCCAAACCACTGCTCATCCACCAGATTGTTCTGTGCGTTGCAGATCCAACTGGGGGTAAATACCTCTGCTTTGTCACGGGTGCGGTTGGTCTGGTGCTCCAGTGCTTTTTCCACTCTGGGCTGAATCAGGCTGTCCTGTTCGCCTGTAACCAGTTCCGGCAGGATTTCTTTTTTGAAGCTGTACTGTTTGCCCAGTTCAGCGTAATCATCGGTTGCCCAGATGATGTTTTTCTTGGTGGTCTTGTCCTGAAGCAAAATCTCAAGGAGGGTGCGTTCATGGTCCAAAAGCTCCTGCTCCAACAGGTCAATTCCTGCAATGCTGAACATCCGCCGCCCTCCCTTCCATTTATTGATGGTACTATAATAACACACCTTTCGGGGTTTGTGAATGTGTACCATCCACCGTTTTCATCAGGGCACCCCATTTTCCAGTGCCCTGCCGGGAAGAATCCAAAGAGCGGCGGAACGCTCGTTGGCACACGACTTTGCCCGCAAAGTCTAGTGTGTTACACCTTGGTTCCGGCTGATGCGGAAAAGGGGCTGCGAGAGGCTCCGGCAAGCACCTGTTCTGTGGCAGAAGGATGCGCGGATGGGCATGGCAGTTGACGATCTCCGCCCACCCATCGCAGGCTTTCAGAGGAACCAATGGTGTACGTTCTCCTTCCTGCCGCAGCAGCGCTCCCCCTATAAGGCGCAGGGCAAATGATCAGCGTCTGTGCTTGCCCCGGTTGCCTGCAAGTGTCCCCGGTTTCAGCATTGCCGTTTTATAAAGAATCTTCTTTATCAGCTTTCTTTCATCTTCTGTCAGCTTATCGTAGTTGATGCCGATTGCCTTCAATGCCGTTCGGATCTTCTTTTCATCCGCAGACCCTTCAAGTTTCTGTGCATCCTCCAGTTCCTTCATCAGGTTGTCGATCATTGAACCATCCGAAGTGGTCTTGTCCTTGCGGTGTTCCGTCTTGATGTTCTTCAGGATAGCCACCAACTCGTCATACAAGACCCGACCAAAGTACTCATCTTCATCGATCTGCCCCAGCTTCAAGGTGCTCATGTATAGATCGTTTTCATCTGCTGCATACTTCTTTTTCAGCATTTGCCGGGTCGCTTCCAGACCAGCATTGAGGTTTTGAATGTTTGCGCTGACATATCCATCCACATAGATTTCCAGATCGGTCATGAACCGCCGGAAATTCTCATGCACGATCAGTTCGCACAGCAGCCGATGATTGAATCTTCCATTTCTTAATACGTCCACTGCACCATCGCTCAGATGCAAGTCCGAAAGGACTGCATCTGGGCGTTTTTTGTTTTCCGTCACACCCAGCAGGTAGTCCGTGGTCACACCATAAAACTCAGCCAGCGTTGTCACCGCATAAATACTGAGGTCGGTCACATCGTCACTCTCGTATTTCGACAGTGCCGATTTGGACAGACCCGTCTGCTCTGCCAGCGTTTCCAGCTTCAGATTCCGCTCCACACGCAGGTCTTTGAGCCGTTCTCCCAGTGTCAGCTTGATGTTCATGGTCGCACCTCCGATGTTTTTTGCACAGTATACCACTTCCGGCGGTTCCTGTCCATAAGCGTGGAATTTTGCAGTTTCTGCACCTGTTTTCCGACATTATGGATATACGGCACAGCGGCCATTGCGGTGCTATCCTATAGACAGAAAGAAAACATATTAACTCCCCGGCAGCGAACATATTAAGGGCTTCCCGCGAAAGCCCTCTGAAATATCTTTCATACCAGGACCTTGAAAACCGAATGACCGTCCGAACTGCCCAGACCGCCAAGACCTCCCATCGGGGGAGCGAGCGCCCTGCATAGGGCCGACACAGAGTCCAAAAAGATTTCCTGTCGGGAGGCAGCAAGGGAGACCGGCTTCACCGAAGTTCCCATTTGGGGAACACCGGTGATTTTGAACGTGGCAGGGATCAAAATGATCCGTGCCAAAACCTTTGAGCAAAGGAGAAATTTTGAGTTTATATCAAAAGATCAAGTCCGCCATCACCGTTCGGCAGGTGGGAGAGATGTACGGCATGGAGCCCGACCGCCATGGCATGGTGTGCTGTCCGTTCCATTCTGACAGCGACCCCAGCATGAAGCTGAACGACACCTATTATTACTGCTTTGGCTGCGGAGCCAACGGCGATGCCATCGACCTCACCGCCAAGCTGTTCGACCTGAACCCCCGGCAAGCCGCTGAGAAGATCGCAAGTGACTTCGGGCTTGACCCGGATAAGCCGCCCGCCAATGCCATCGCCCTGACGCCGCCCAAGCGTGGCCTGACGGACGAGCAGTGGGCAGACATCGCCTACTGCCTGCGGGTGCTGACCTATTATCTCGACCTGCTGCACGACTGGCGAGAGCGTTACAAGCCCGCCAGCCCGGAAGAACCGCTGGACGAGCGGTTCGTGGAAGCCCTCCACATGACCGAGACCGTCGAGCACCTGACGGACTGCGTTGCTTTTGGGACGCCCCAGCAGAAGGCCGCTGCCGCCGCACAGCTGCTGTCCGGGTCGTACCTGCTGATGCTGGAGGAGCGCACCGACCGCCTTGCTCTGGCAAAGTGCGCCTGATAATTTATTCACCCAAAGTGGTGGGTCTCACCGTGAGACCCGCCACTTCACTTTCCCAAAGGAGAATTGCCCTATGAAGAAAAACATTTCCCGCAATCCCTTATGGCCGGACTGGTACAACGGCAAGAAGATCGATGAAGTCCAGTTTGGACGCGCCTTTCTGGAACAGTGGCCGCTGAAATGCGTCAACGGTACACTGTACACGCTGGACGGCCCGGTAGAAGACGAAAGCGAGATCAAGCAGCGCATCTTGGAGAACATCGAGGAATATGTCACCTCC
>NZ_QULS01000009.1:0-619 GCF_003482185.1 Faecalibacterium sp. OM04-11BH | reverse complement strand
TGAAGAAAAACATTTCCCGCAATCCCTTATGGCCGGACTGGTACAACGGCAAGAAGATCGATGAAGTCCAGTTTGGACGCGCCTTTCTGGAACAGTGGCCGCTGAAATGCGTCAACGGTACACTGTACACGCTGGACGGCCCGGTAGAAGACGAAAGCGAGATCAAGCAGCGCATCTTGGAGAACATCGAGGAATATGTCACCTCCGGCCTGTCCAAAAAGGTCACCAACATTCTGGAGACCATCAAGCTGCTGGCCTTTTCCGACCCCTTTCCCATCGAGCAGGACTGCATCCACCTCCAGAACGGCGTGTACCATCTGCCGGACGGCTCTTTTCAGGAGAGCCGCCTGTTCTGCCAGAACCGCCTGCCTGTGAAGTACGACCCGAAAGCACCCAGCCCTGACCGCTGGCTGACCTTTCTGCACGAGCTGCTGGACGATGCCGACATCCCCACCTTGCAGGAATATCTGGGCTATTGCCTGATCCCCAGCACCAAAGGCCAAAAGATGATGCTCATCGTTGGCAAGGGCGGCGAGGGTAAATCCAGAATCGGGCTGGTACTGAAACGGCTCATGGGGGATGCCGCCAGCAACGGCAGCGTCCAGAAAGTGGAGAACAA
>NZ_QULS01000008.1:0-135903 GCF_003482185.1 Faecalibacterium sp. OM04-11BH | reverse complement strand
TCCTTCAACCACGAAGGTTTTGTTCAGGAACGAGTCGCACGTATATCCATGTCGTACCCGGAACGGACAGCCTTTTTCTGCTCCTGAATCTTCATGGCATCAAGGTCTGTTATCTTCCGCTTGATGGTTTTGATGGCCTCGGTCTGGTCAATGGCCTGCACATGGAGATTGACGAGAATGCCACTTTCCGTTTTGAGGAAGTCGGCCAGCATTTCGTCCGAAAGTTCCGGCGCAAGGATTTGTAAAAAGCTCACAGCTCCATACTTGCCGCCCAAACCAAAGGTTTTGGCCGTACCGAAACAGAGGGAGGACGGGGCCACAAAATCCTTGGTAGACAGGCCGGAGGGTGCCAGCCAGTCCCAGTCAAAACGGAACGGTTCGCCGTCCGGGTGGAAGATGCCGTGCAGCACCTCCAAACGTTCCCGCCCATCCATGACGTGTGCCACGCAGCCCATGGTCTTGAAATAGCCCAGCAGGTCAAGGCCAATGCGGGTCAGCCGAGCCCGCGCAGTTTTCAGGCTGTCGGCATCGATGGTGAAGGTCAGATATTTGGTTTTGACAATGCCGTTATTTCCGCTGGCAAGCTGCTTTTGCAGGATGGCGGTGTACTCGGCGCGGATGTCGTCAAAATCATCCCCCTGCGGTGCGATCTCAAAACTTTTTGCGTACTGCACCGGGTCAACCTTGCGATTCAAAAACGAAAGCTGCACATGGATGGAAGCATCCACATAGTTGTAGAGGTCGCACAGGTGTTCAAAGATGGCGGTTCTTGTTTCCGGCTGGGCCAGCTGATAACTGATGTCCTCAAAGGCAATGCACTTGGAGAATGTGCGCCGGTCAATGCGGCACACACCGTCCGGGTAGATGGCCTCATACGGGATGGTGGCCTGTGCCGTGCGGGGCTTGCCGTCACCCTTGTACTTGCGGATAACGGCATCAATTTCTTTTTTCTGGGCGCGGGTGAGCTTTTTGGACTTTTCGGTTTCGCGGGGTATCGTTTTTCTGGACAATGGCCTTTACCTCCTGTTCCATTTGGTATTGCCGCACAAGGGCGGCGTAAGCATTGTTGGTCTGATAGGGCCTTTCCTTGGGGCGGATAAAGCAGCACTGAATCATTTGCTGAATCACCACTTCAAGGGGCTGGCCGTGCCGCTCGAACAGAGCGAACAGCAGCCCCGGCAGCATGGCAAAAATCATCAGCAGGGCCGCTGCACTGTTGGAAAGATAGTTTCGGGCCAAAAAATAAAGCGGTCCGCCCGTTAAAAGCGCACCGCCGAAGCAGACCAGCTGCCGCTTGGTCAGCCCGAATAAGACTTTGGATTTTACATGGGTCAAATCTTTGGGAACGGTCACATACGCCATTCAAGCGCTCCTTTCTCAATGGGCACCGAACACCGACTTGCTGATGCTGCCAGTCTTGAACAGACAGAAACAGAGCAGAACGGTATAGCCCATGCAACCCCAGATAGCCCCGGCAATGTCCGCCGCGCCCGAAATGTTGCGTATCAGCACCGCGTAAATGCCCACGACAATCATAATCAGGAACGCTTGGAAACCCAGTGCCAGCAAAGACTTCAAGTAGTTCTGCCCGGTGCTGCGCCACTCGCTGCTGCCCATGGTCGCCAGCGGGATAGGCCCCAGTGCGGTCACAACGTAAATCTCGATCATGCGGCCGTAGGTCACAAGGAAGATGCAGATGGAAAGGATGTTCATGGTTAGGCCCACTACAAGGGTCTGGAACCACAGACTAAGCAGACTGCCAATGGTCATGCTTTCCAGCTGAAATTCCAGTCCGGGTATCAGGCGGTCAAAGTGGATGGATGTTTCACCGATGATCACGCCAGAGCTTTGGTTGACAACGCTCTGGGTGGCATCGAACACGCCCATGACGATGTTCCATGTGTTGCTGACAATGAGGATGGCAAAGGCAGACTTGAAAATCCAGCGGAAGAACATGGAGGTGTCAAAGTCGTGCATATTGTTCTTTTCGGTAATCATCTGGATAAGCTCATGGCACATCACAAGGGCAAGGATGGCCGCTGCAATAGGCAGCACTACCGTTTCGGAAAGACTGCGCAGCATATTGAAAATGCCGCTGTTCCATGCCTGCGGGGTAGAACCAACGTCCGAAGCGATTTCGCCCACCTTGGCGTTCACGTTATCGAACAGGCCGGAGAGGTTGCCCGTGATGCCATCGATCAAAATGTCTTTTATCCATTTCTCGATGATCTCACTAATCAAGCAAAGATACCTCCTTTCCCGCGCCCTCCCACTTTTCTGGGAGAGCGCGGTGGGGTCTCAAAGATGGATGTTCGGATAAGTTGAGGTTAGCCCAGCAGCCCGGACAGCAGCGGGACAAGGGTCACGCCGATCAGGGCAACGCCGCCGCCCGCGACCAGCTGCTTCACGCTCTGGCTCTTGCTGCCGGGGTTATCCTGTCCATAACCCTCCAACAGGTTGATGCCGCCCCAGACACACAGGGCACCGCCCAGACCGACCACGATGGTCTGCAAAGTATCGACTGCGCTGTTGAAAAATTCCATAAGGTCCTCACTTTCTGCCGCTTGTTCTGCGGCACTCAAAAATAAAGTTATTCGGCTACATCTTCATCCGACAGGTCGATTTCGTACAGGTCAAAACTTTCGTCCTGCGCGACTACCTGCTGCCGTTTCCGGCGCAGGGTGGATAAGAACCTGTCCACATCAAAGGTGTTTTTCTTGTCCGCGTCCGCAAGGTATTTGTAGTGCGGGTGCTTGGTGATGTCGAACTTCTCCGAGAAGAACGGCCTCACACCCCGCAGCTGCAAAATACATCTGCCGCCGTCCATGATTGCGATTTCGTCCTCTGACATCAACGCCTTTCCTAATTTTTGATAGTTCAGTCCGTGGGAGGTTTGAGAGCCCCGGTTCTCGCTGGTGTTGAAACTGTCGATGGTCTCTTTCCCCAGCGCATCGGAGATCTCTTTGGCATTCTTGCCCCGCCCACTCAAAAAGAGAACAGAATCGCAGTTGTCTGAAATGATTTCGGCCGCATCTTTGTAGATGGCTTTCAGCTGCGACTGGCTCTGCAAAATGATGGATGCCGAGATTTCCCGGCTGCGGATGGTGGCGATCAGCTTGTCGAAGTTTGGAATCTGCCCGATGTTGGCGAACTCGTCCAGAATCAGCCGCACATGGACAGGCAGCCGGCCGCCGTATTTATCATCCGCACGGTCACACAACAGGTTGATAAGCTGGCTTTGGAGCATGGCCAGAATGAAGTTGAAGGTGGTATCCGTGTCGCTCATAATCAAAAACAGCACGGTCTTTTCATCCCCGATGGTGTCCAGCTCCATTTCATCGTTCTCCATCAGTTCCCGTACTTCCCGGATGTCAAATGGAGCCAAACGGGCACCACAGCTTATCAGGATGGAGGAACGGGTCTTGCCTGCCGACAGCAAAAACTTTTTGTATTGCCGGACGGCGAAGTGGTCCGGGTCTTTCTGTTCCAGCCGTTCAAACATGAGGTCCACTGGGCTTTGAAACTCCGGGTCGTCCTCGCGGGCTTCACTGGCATTTATCATTTCCAGCAGGGTGGTGAAGTTCATTTCTTCTGCCGGGGCCTCATACCAGATGTAGCCGATAAGCGCGGTGTAGAACAGCCGTTCCGACTTCACCCAAAAATCTTCTGCTGATTTCTCACCCTCGCCCTTGGTGTTGGCGATAATGGTATTCACCAGTTTCAGCACGTCCTTTTCCGAGTGGATGTAAACAAAGGGGTTGTACTTCATAGACTTGGAAAAGTTTATCGTGTTCAGGATTTTCACCCGGTAGCCCGCCCGCTGGAACATTTGGCCTGTTTCGAGAACCAGTGTGCCTTTGGGCTGCCTTTTGTCAAGATAAAAAATCAAGATGCTGCTGTAAATTCAAAAGTTACCAGCTTTCGCTTCTTTTTGAATGATTTTTCGCATTTGAGTATCCAATGTGCTCTTCGCGTTCGGATTGAAAAAGATGTTGACGTTGTAAGTTGTGTTTTTGACTCGCATGGTCAACATTCCATCCGCAGGGCGATGTTCGGTCAAAGTGACAGTTTTGCTCATTTGTGCTTCTCCTTTTACAATGTGTGTTCCGTTGTCTTTTGATAGGGCTGTGATTTTTTCTCTTCAAGAGCCACCTTGCTATCATTCAGCTTTTTCAGTACCGATTCCTTTTCCGGGGTCTTGCCGCCCGGTGCGGAAAGCTGTTGCTTATTCAGCACAAGGTCGATATACTTGCGGATATTTTTCAGAGCAGAGATGTCCGGCTGCAAGGTTTCCAGTTGGCTGCGCAGCTCTGCGCTGCCGGATTGCAGCGCAGAAAATTCGGCATCCAATGCCGAAAAATCTACCGCTGTGCTGCCGTTCAGTTTCATCAGGGTACGGACAGCTTTGTTGAATGCGTCCAGCTCGTCCTTGTGCTGGGCAGCATAAGCGTCCTTTGTCAGCTTGAAGTTCTTCTTTATAAAGATGTCGTGGATGGGCTTCAGCTTGGCATGGATGGCAGCAGCATCCTTGATCTGGGCGATTGCTCGCATCTGGCTCTCGTTCTGCTTCAACTGTCTGCGGAGAGGGGCGACGGTCTGGCTCAGGTCTTTGATTGCGGCGTTCAAATCCTCGATGGTGTTCAGAGAATGGGCCTTCAGGTAGTCCACCGCCTGCCGAATCTCCTCAAAATCCCGGACGGTGCATTTCAGTTTTGCCTTGCCAGACCAACCGCTGCGCTGCTCGTTGCGAAGGTTGAAGTAATCCACCAGCAGGTCGGACGGCGTGGGTTCTTTCGCCTTTTCCAGAGCGTCCAGAAGAAGCTGCTTCTTTTCGGTCAGGTCTGCGATCCAGCGTTGCAGTCCCCGGATGGTACTGCGGATGGACTGCATCAAGCTGTTGGCGGCACGAATGTCCCGGTTCAGGTTGCCGAGAAAGGTTTCTATCCCACGTTTTTCCATCTGGTGAGCAGCGGGGCCGAGATGCACGGTCGGAATCTGCTGCACGCCCTGACGCTCGAATGAGCGGAGATCAACACGTTCCGGTCTGCCAGCGGCTTCCAGATAGCGGTTGGTGATGGTTTCCCAGCCATGCCGCCAGACCTCGGCGTACTTCTGGTCGTTCCAGTCCACGGTGTTTTCCTTGTGACACTTCCAATTCCCGGATGGAAGCTGGATGCGCTTACCGTTTTCGTCAAGGTCGTACACCTTTCGGGCTTTCGGGAGCCACCTGCCGTGTTTGTCCATTGCCCGGAGTGTCAGCAGAATGTGGGCGTGTGGGTTTCCATCGCCCTTGTCGTGGATGGCAAAATCGGCTATCATACCTTTGGAAACAAACTGCTCGTTGCAAAATTCTTTGAGCATGGGAAGATACTGTTCCTTCGGCACCTCCACCGGAAACGCCAGCACGATGCGCCGGGCAAGCTGCGAGTTCCATTGATTTTCAACGGATTCTACTGCGTTCCAGAGCGTTGCCCGGTCTGCATATCCGGACGGCGCATGGGGCGGCAGCATGATTTCGGCATGGACGAGTTCTTTCTTCTTGTTGTAGAATTTCGTTTTCTGGTCGTACTCGCTGAACAGCCGTTCGCCGCTTTGGTAGGCTGCACCGGCAACAACGGACTGCCCTTGGCTGCGTTTTACGATGGAGATTTTGAAATGCGGACACGGAATAGGAATCACCTCCTTGTGAGCATTTGAAACGTTCCCTTGTAAAAAATGTGGATTTATGATACTATTATCTTGGATAAGTAAACAGAAAGCTGGTGAGCCGATGTCAGAAAGAAAATCAGAACAGGAACTGGATTTTGAACGGAAGCACGAAGAAGATTTGCAGCGGATTCGAGAGTTTCGTTTGATTGATGATGATTTTATGGCTGCGGTGTTTGAAGACCACGACTGCGCAGAGTTCTTGCTCCGAATCATCCTGAAGCGGGACGATTTGGTTGTGCGAGAGGTTCATGGACAATACAGCATTAAAAATTTGCAGGGACGTTCGGTTCGGCTGGACATTCTGGCGGTAGACCGAAACAACCGTGCATATAATATTGAAGTCCAGCGCAGTGACCGGGGCGCAAGTGAAAAACGTGCTCGCTACAATAGCAGCTTGCTTGATGCAAACCTGACAGATTCCGGTGAGGAATACGATGCGTTGAATGAAACTTATGTCATCTTTATCACAGAAAACGATATTTTGAGGGCCGGGCTTCCGATTTATCATATTGACCGAACCGTTCAGGAAACTGGTATGATCTTTAATGATCAGGCTCATATCATCTATGTCAACTCGCAGATCAAGGATGAAACGGCGCTTGGTAAATTGATGCATGACTTTTTCTGTACCGATTCCAGCAAAATGTACTATCCCATTTTGGCCAATCGAGTATGGTACTTCAAAGAAAACGAGAAGGGAGTGGCAACTATGTGCAGAGCTATGGAAAAAATGCGGGACGAAACCGCTGCTGAGCAGAACATCAAAACTCTTTTGGTGTCTGTAAAGAACCTGATGAAAAACATGAATCTCAGCCCAGAACAGGCTATGGATGCCATGGGGATTTCTGAGGATGACCGTAAGATGTTACTGCAAAGAATTTGATGCTCTTTTGATTGAACTTTATCTCTAAAAATTCAAAAGCCGACTAGGATTTTCCCAGTCGGCTTTTGTACTTTATATCGTGTTCTTCTGCAAAAAGATAGCTGCAAAGCAGCGCAAGGAAAATGCAGTTTTCCTTGGGATGGAATCGGGCTGGCGCACAAACGCCAGCTTCGATTTCATCGAGCCGTCTGCAAGACCGCAATTTCACCGGAACGGTGTATAATTGCGCCCTTTATTCTAAAGGGTTTTGGACGTTGCCGCGTTCGTGAACGTCATGCACCATCTTTGCAAGAGCCAGCACAACTTCCGGTTGACGAAACGAGATTTTCAGCAGTTCCATCACCTGATCGTCTGTCAGTTCTCCCGGACAGACCAGAAAACTTTCCAGCATTCCAGCACGGGTGCAAAGACGATGCACACGCTCTCTCCGATTCAGCTCCGACATCCGGCGTTCAAGGATCTTCTCCCGGTGCTTACAAGAGCGCAGCTTCTGTTCGGCTTTGGCTTTTTCGCTGCGGAGGTAGGCTAGGTCGTTTTTGGGTTGGGTCATGGCATCGCTCTCCTTTTTCAAAAGTTTTTATTCGGTTACAAACATTTTATAATTCATATTTACCGCCTTGTATTCTTTGAGATAACGAATATAATACGTCTAGGAGGTGTGAGCATGAAAATCTTCATTATAGAAGATGAACCGGCAATCCGCGAGGAACTTGTTCAGCTTCTTCAAAAGTACGGCTACCAATGCGACAGCAGCGATGATTTTCACCACATTGTGCAAGCTGCTCTTTCATCAGGGGCTAACTTGATTCTCTTAGACATCAATCTGCCCTATCAGGATGGTTTCCAAGTATGCAGAGAAATCCGACAGAAATCCAATCTTCCTATCATTGTACTTACCAGCAGAAACAGCGATTTTGACGAGTTGATGAGCTTGAACATCGGCGCAGATGATTATATTGCAAAGCCGTACAATACACAGATTCTTTTGGCGCGAATCCAAAAACTTCTGGCTCGGACCTATGAAGTACAGGACAACATCGTTCTCACGCACAAAGGCTTGACCTTAAATTTGCTCAAGGCGGAAATCAGCTATCAAGGGAACAAAAAATCACTTACCAAAAATGAACTTGGGATTTTGCGCCTGCTTATGGTGAATAAGGGCAACATTATTCCCCGTGACGCTATTATTGATGAACTCTGGCAGAGTGAACAATTTATAGACGAAAACACATTGAATGTCAACATCGTTCGGTTACGGAAAGCACTGACCGAAATCGGTCTGCCGGACTATCTGGAAACGAAACGTGGTTTAGGGTATTGCGTATGAAGTTATCCGAGTATCTGCTTGACCGTATCTTTTCCCTGATTTGTATGCTGGTGGCTGCACTCGTGCTGCTTGCGCTCCTCTGGCTGATTGAAACATCTGCTGTGTTTATTCTGTTTGCCGAGATGATTTTACTTGCAGCGTACAGTACAGCGCTGCTGTATGACTTTTTTCGCAAGCAGAGTTTTTATAATCTGCTTCAAAAAATGACAGAGCAGATGGACATAAAAACTCTTTTAGGCGAGTTAATGGTGCCGCCTCATTTTTTAGAGGGGCAGATTTTGGTGGACGTTCTGCGGTGCTGCAACAAATATCAGAACGACCAGCTTTCCTATGCAGAGCAGGAGAACCGTGAATATCGGGAATACCTTGATTCATGGGTGCATGAAATCAAAACGCCTATCACCTCTGCCCGGCTGATCGTTGAAAATGAAAAGAATCCCACCACACTGCGAATTGACGATGAACTGCGGAAAATTGATGCTTATGTGGAGCAGGTGCTATATTACGCCCGCAGTACCGATGTGGAAAAGGACTTTAAGGTGGAGAAAACCACCTTGCAGGCATTGGTGTACGCTGCGCTAAAAACGTACTCAAAGCCGTTGATTCAGGTCGGTGGAAAGCCGGTTCTAAAGGATCTGGATATTCCCGTGGCCGCAGACAGCAAGAGCTGCACCTTTGTGATCGGACAGATTCTTTCCAATGCTATCAAGTATCGGAAAGATAATTTACAAGTTGAATTTTCAGCCAGAGCAGAGAAAAACACGGTATCTCTTTTCATTTCCGATAATGGCATTGGTATTTCTGCTGCTGACTTGCCGCGTGTGTTCGACAAAGGCTTTACCGGCGAAAACGGCCGCCGTTATTCCAAATCAACCGGCATTGGTTTGTACTTGAGCCAAAGGCTGTGTCGAAAAATGAATATCTCACTTTCTATTTCCAGCGTTCCGGGACAGGGAACGACTGTGACGATGGTTTTTCCTACGGAAAGCTATTTGCAGGCGGCGGGGCTGTAAAGCCTCGCTTTTTTCAACCTTACATTTTGGTAATACAAATGTAATCCAATTTAATGGCATCGGAAAATTCCTTGTGGTAGAGTAAAAGCACAAAAGCAAAGCGCTTTTGAGAAAGGAGCCTGACCTATGGGCGATACGATCTTACGGGTGGATGACATCCAAAAATTTTATGGTAACAAAGGCAACCTGACAAAAGCCATCGACCACATTTCTTTTTCTGTTCGCAAAGGAGAATTTCTCGGCATCATGGGTGCTTCCGGCTCTGGCAAAACCACCTTGCTGAACTGCATTTCCACGATTGATACCGTCACCAGCGGTCATATCTATGTAGAAGAAAAGGACATCACGGCGCTTCACGGGGCACAGCTTGCAGACTTTCGAGGAAAAAAGCTGGGATTTATTTTTCAGAATTTCAATCTTCTGGACACTTTGACCGCCTATGAAAATATCTCTCTGGCCCTTTCCATCGCAGGTGCCAAACCCAGTGAAATAGAGCAGCGTATTCCACAGATTGCCCAAGCGCTGAACATTCAGGATGTATTGGATAAATATCCCTATCAGATGTCTGGCGGTCAGCAACAGAGAGTAGCTGCTGCAAGAGCGATGGTGACAAATCCCGCCATCGTACTGGCAGATGAGCCGACCGGCGCACTGGATTCCAACTCTTCCCGAATGCTGTTGACAATGTTGACCGAATTGAATGAACGGCTTTCAGCAACGATTCTCATGGTAACGCATGACGCTTTTTCTGCCAGCTATTGCAATCGCATTTTGTTTATCAAAGATGGGCAGGTGTTCAACGAACTGCATCGTGGGACGGATACGCGCAAAGAATTTTTTACAAAAATTCTGGAAGTAGTTTCCGTCTTGGGAGGTGAACAGAGTGAACACATGTAAGCTTATTTTCCGAAATGTGTGTAAGAACATTCGTGACTATCTGATTTACTTTCTTACGCTGACCCTTTCGGTCAGTTTGTTCTATGCGTTCAATTCCATTTCTGACCAGCCGGCTTTTTCCAATATGGGCATGACTGGCACGCTCTTATATCGTCAGCTCGGCATTATGCTTTCTACGCTTTCCACTATGATTGCGGTTGTTCTGGCTTTCCTGATTCTTTATGCCAATCAATTTTTATTGAAACGCCGCAAAAAAGAATTAGGCGTGTATATGATGCTCGGCATGAAAAAAGGGCGTATTTCCCGGTTGTTTGCAGGCGAAACGCTTTGTGTTGGCATCATCGCGCTGGGCACAGGATTGCTTTTGGGCTTTTTCTTTTCGCAAGGTTTTTCTTTAATTGCATTGCGGCTTTTTGCAATCAATCTTGAAAAGTTTCGGATCGTGTTTTCAGCCGGAGCGCTTCGCCAGACCGTGTTGTGTTTCACAATCATCTTTTTTATTGTCATGCTTTTCAATATTCGGTCTGTCACCAATGTTAAATTGATCGACCTATTGACGGACGGCAGAAAAAACGAAAGTATGCAGACTGAAAACCGTATCTTGCCGGCTTGTCTGTTCCTGCTCTCGCTGCTTTGCATCGGAATTTCTGCCGCGCTGTTCAACAAAAACGGGATTCTGCCATCTCATGAAAATAATCTGTTCCAGTTGGCAGCGGCGGCATTGGTCGCGGGAACTTTTTTGCTGTTCTACTCACTGTCAGCCGTTTTCATGCAAGCAGCAAGTGCAAGGAAATGCTTTTACCTGAAAGGTCTGAATACGTTCCTTGTCCGTCAGATTGGCAGCAAAATCCGAACCAATTATCTTGTGGTAACGGTTGTATGCGGATTGCTGACCATCACGATCTGCGCCGTGTCGATTGGCGCAAGCACAGCGCTTGCTATGAACAAAATGTCTCGTTCTGCAACGCCCTATGATTTGAACGTGCTTTCCAATGTTTCGGTTGACGGGGACAGCGATATTGCTACCTATCTCGCTGCACACGATATTACCATAAGCAACTACGCCAAAGCCACAGAACAAATCAGTGTTTACGAGGCCGATATGACCTACTCTGAACTATTTGAAGGACAGAAAGTCAAATTTTGGCCGATTGATGAAAAAGTTCCTGACAGCAAGGTTTCCGTAATCTCCATTTCGGACTTGAATCGTGCCTTAGCCATGCAGAACAAAGCACCCATCACGCTGAACGATGGCCAATACCTGTTGAACTGCAACTACAATGGAACGTATCGGTATATTGCTGCTGCATTGCAGAGCCACCCGGAAATCACGGTTAGTGGGGCGACTTTACAGCGTGCAGAAGATAAAGTGTTGCAGGAAACATACATTATGACGTCGGTTGGCAACAATGACCGCGGCACCTTGATTGTTCCCGATTCCGTCACCGCATCACTTGAAAAAGATGTAAATGCGCTTTTGGTGCAATATGAGCCGAATGCAGATTCCAATGAAATTTTGCAAAAGATGATTCCGATTGGATTGGATAGTACACACGGCTATCGGTATGCCGAAAAGAACATGATGTATGAGACATTCTACGGCCTCGATGCCTTGGTGAGCTTCCTTTGCTGCTATATCGGGTTGGTCTTTTTGCTGATTTGCGCCGCACTTCTAGCGTTAAAACAGCTTACCGAAACGACCGACAATGTGTATCGTTATGGTTTGCTGCAAAAGCTGGGTGCAGGCCGCTGGCAAATCGATCATACGCTTTTTGTGCAGACAGCCGTGTTCTTTGCCATTCCGCTAGTCGTCGCTGGCGTGTATTCTGCTTTCCTGATTGGCAAAGCAATGGCTGTGGTGGAAGAATTTATGAACATCCATATCGCAACAAATATCGGATTGACAATCGTTCTTTTTCTGCTTGTCTACGGAAGTTATTTCCTTGCAACGTATCTTTCCTGTAAACGTATTGTCACAGAACAGCGAGAATTGGAGGTCTAAACTATGTTGCCCGAAAATGTAAACTGGAATGCCGTATTGCAAAGCATCACCGACACATGGCTCCCTTTAATTGGTATGGTCACCGCAATTATTTTAGTTGCCATAATCGTCCATGTAGCACAAAAGAATAAAAAGTAAAAACACCTGCCGCACGACGGCAAAAGAAAAAAAGCCGTCGTATAGCAGACATTTCCGCGCGCCCATTTTGAAGCGGCGGCTCAATTTTCAGAGCCGCCGCTTCTTTGTGTTTACACAAACCAATGATGACTTGCAGGGATACGGTAGCCGATTGGAGATTATTTTACCATAGCAGATCGGTGCCCCGCACGGGCTGGATAGCCAGTGCGGCACCCCTGACCTGATACGTTACCCCGCCAGCTTCGCCCCTTGCCTTCCGCTGGCACACCTCCGGGTGCTGCGTTGCAAGGGCGTCAAGCTGCTTCTGCAAGGCAGAATTCAGCGTGAACACGCTGTTCGTTCCGTCCTCGCTGGCGTAGATCATGGTTTCCAGCTTAAACATCGTCAGAGAGTTCGTCATCTTCGTTTTCCTCAAACATCTCAGGCCCCCAATCCTCATCACGCTCGATGTCCTGCGCCAGCTTCTCCATCCTGGCATAACACTCCATCTCGGAACGGATGAAGTAGAACATCTGGTCGTACCAGCGCTCCAGATGCAGCGATTCGTTCTCCAGCTTACGGACGAAATCGAACACCAGCCTGTTCAGATCAGGATCAACCGTCAGTCCGGCAACCTCATACAGCCGCTTGCGGGTCAGTGCCAGATCGGGGTTGCCGTAGGCATAGAGCAGCTTCTTTTCATCAAAAGTCAGTTTCATAGGCGTGTACCTCCGTATCAAAAAAGGGGCTGCCGTGTGCAGACCCGATGTAACGAAAAGACCGCCTTACAGTCGTGCAGGGCGGTCAGAGATGCAATATTGTATCAGACAAAAATCAGCTCAGACTTGATGATTTCCTCGGCGCGGTTTCGGATGCTGTTCATCCGGAGCACCCATTCCAGTTGATCGGCGGCTTTCAGGTCTTCGGTCACATCCTCGGCTTTCTGCATCTGCCGGACGGTCAACACAAGCTGTTCCTCGGCCTGCTTGTCCAGCTTGGCAAGGTAGCCGCTTAGCTCACCGGACAGGAGCAGTTGATTGTACCGGATAGGATGATGTTCTTGCAGATATTTCTTATGTAAGCGGCCCCACCTCCCGATGGGGTGCTGTTCTGCCGGGGCTGCTGCGGTCAGGTTCGGCAGATAGTGGTCATTGACAAGGGTGTAGTCCAGACCGTTAGCGTTGTCATGGATGGAATTTTCAAGTTTGTTCATGCGGATTCTCCTTTCAGTTCATCGGTTGGTTCAAGTTGAAGGGGATTTTTTTCGGCAAGCTCTTGTTGAGCCAGCTTTTTCTTTTGGGCATATTGGCGGCAGCGTTCCCGGTTTTTCTGTAAGAGTGCTTCGTACTCTGCTGCTGCTTGCGGGTCAGTTTTAGCAGCTTCTCTCAAAGCCACTCGTTTTTTCTTGCGGTTTTCTCCAGATGTTTTTTGGTACTTTTTACGCTTGGCTATCTGCTGTTCTGTAATCTTTTTCGCATCGTCGTGGTTGATCTCGATTTGGCTGGGAAAAGTATCGCCAATGAAGTTGAAATAAATGTCGATTTGCTGTTGACGGTAGATTGTCCGTCCGCCGGATGCGGAATGAATCACCACTTTTTCTACCAGCTCGTACAGCATTTCATCTGTCAGCGTTTCACAGTCCTTATATTTCCGAATCAGTTTTACAAAGCGTTTCAGGTCAACTTTCGTTGTTTCAGCGTTGTCCAGTTCTTTTTTCAGTTCCGCCATACGGATTTCACAGCCCGTTTGTTCTTCATCGTACTGTGCCATCAGCCGCTGGAATTGACGTTCCGGGATTTTACCTATAACACTGCTTTCATATAGGCTGCGAATCAAAGTATCAAGCTCATCCATTCTCTTTTGCACAGCGAGCAGTTCTTTTTTGTACTCGTTAGAAGATTGACTGTTCTGGCTTTCCCATAAAGTTCGAAGCTGTTCTGCAAATTCTGTTTCATCCTCAAGGACTTTTTGCGCCATTGCTTTTATTGCCTCCAGAATGGCGTCTTCAATGGTTGATGTCTTGATAAAATGGGATGTGCAGGAGACGTACATATTACGGTATTTGCTGCACTGCCATGAAGAATCCGAATCGTACACTACATTAGAATCCCGATGTTTGGATTCTGGGCTGGAAAAGCTCATCCGGGAGCCGCAGTCAGCACAGAAAACCATACCCGACAGCCGATGTGTATATGTCCCATCCGGCAGTCTTTTCGGGCAACGTTTCCGAAGACGTTGTGCCTTATCCCATGTTTCTTGGTCGATGATAGCTTCATGAGTGTTTTTGAATACGATTCTTTCTTCCGGGGTTGCAGCGCGGCGCTTTTTTAGCTTGAAGTTTTCACGAATACTTTTGCACAGCACCGTATGCCCAAGATACTCCTGACGGTCAAGAACATAGGTCAAGGTGGTCGTATTCCATCGATAGGGGTCGTGGTACGAATGGTGCCGAGCAGATTCAGGATGATACTGTTCTTCATATGCAGACGGGATCAGCACTTTTTCATCCGAAAGAGTCTGGCCAATTTGTGCAAGACTGGCACCGCTGGCTGCCATATCGAAGATTCTACGGACAACGGCAGCGGCTTCTTCGTCCACATAAAGCGTCTGCTTATCACCGGGAATCCGTTTGTACCCGTAGGGAATACTGCCACTGCACCGTTTGCCGTCCTGCATCCGGGACTTGAACACCGCACGAATTTTGTTGCTGGTATCTTTGGCGTACCACTCGTTCATAATGTTCAGAAAGGGCGTAAAGTCGTTGTCTGTTGGATTGGCACTGTCTACATTATTATTGATGGCAATGAACCGAACACCTTTTGATGGAAACTGAATTTCGGTGTAAAATCCAACTTCCAGATAGTTCCGTCCAAAACGGCTCATGTCTTTTACAATGACCGTTGCAATATGCCCAGCTTCGATTTCGGCAATCATTGACTGAAAGCCGGGGCGGTTGAAGTTTGTTCCGCTGTAGCCATCATCAGTAAAATGTTTGATATTGTTGAAACCACTTTTGCGGGCGTAGTCTTCCAGATACTTTTTCTGGTTCAGGATGCTGTTGGATTCACCTTGCAGTTCATCATCTCTGGAAAGCCGTTCATACAGAGCCGTGATTTTTCCTTGGTTGGATTTTGCCATAGTTTCACCTTCTTTGTTTTTTGGTTGGGGTTTGGTTGCTTGATATGTAACAAAGATACGATATTTTTATCCTTTTGTAAACGCATCTTTGTTTTATCCTTGTTCATTATAGCCTTTCGGGTCTGTGACTACGAATGAGGTAGGATAATCAGACGTGGGAAAGCATTGCATGAGGTTGGGCTTGACATAGAAGCGGGTCTTGCCGCTGCCGGAGCCGCCGATCACCAGCACATTCTTGTTCCGGGCCGTCTTGGGGTCTTTGGGCCGCCCGGTCATGGTCAGGCGTTCGGTCTGGGTCAGCAGGATGTTGTTTTCAAACTTGGGGTCGATGTAGGGGGCAATGTCCTTGGCGGTGCCCCACCGGGCAGAGCCGTATTCTTCACCCTTGCGGTACTTCTTGGCATTCTTGCCTTTGCTGTACACAATGAGCCGGACGGCCAACGCACCAACAACGCCCACGCACAGGTCAAACGGGTGCAGGCTTGGCAGCGGGCTTGCAAAGGCGGCGGAGATGCCGCTCGTTAGGTGCAGCAGCTTGGCCGAAGCATCCGCGCCCGCCGACAGACGGTACGTCTGCCCGCATTTGGCAAACAGGTACACGAACAGCAGATACGGCAGATTCAGCAACAGCAGCTTTTTTAGTTCAGGCTTCATCGTTCCAGCCCCCTTTGCTTAATTTTTTCTTTGGCGCGTTTCGGCTGCTGGGCGGCTTTCTGCTTGGCTGCTGCCAGCACCTTGCGGATAGAGGGCCGCTGCTCCTTGGAGAGCGTTTTGGCGGTGAACTCCCGGAACGCCTGTTCCAAATTGTCCGCATCCTTGGCCTTGAAGATCACGATGTAGTGGGGCGGCTGGGTGGTTTTATCCTTGCGTAAGGCGAAGTCCACGCCGTACTTCTTGGCGCAGGGCTTGAACGCCCCGACGTTCGCCTCCGTGACTTCAATGTTGGTCAGAGCCGCGCCGTGGGCTTTCAGCTGTTTCAGGCTTTGCTTGCCGTGATGCAGCTTTGGCCCCTTGGCCCGGTGCTGCAAATATTTTTTCAGGGCAGCTTGCAGCGCTTGGGCGGTGAGTTTGCCCGTTTTCATGGACAGGGCAATGGTTTTCTGGGTGACTTCTTCCTGCAATATGAATCCCTCCTTGTTGCAGAAAATTCAGAGCGGCAGCTAGGGTGGAACCACCAGCCGCCGCAGGTAAAGGGTTCTCATGGATGGGTACTCCTTTCGGTCAGGTGTTGGGCGGGCGGCCCCAATCGGGCTGCGCCATATCGTGCGCCACAAGGGACGCATAGTAGCTGTTGATGGTGCTGGGGGCGTTGAACAGCATGGCCCGCAGGTATTGCTTGATGTTGCGGACTTTGGTGGTGTTATCCCGCAGGCAGTCCATGACGAACTCGATGTGATGGCTGTCCAGTTTCAGAAACTTGGCCTTGACCAGCTCTGCCGGATAATCGTCCCCGGCCACCCGGATGGACTTGCGGTTGGTGCAGACGGTTTCCAGCAGGATGTCCACGATCTCGTCCAGCTGTTCCCGGTCTATCCGGGGATTCTGGGTGAGGGTGTCATACTCGATGTTCTCCAAAATCAGGTCCCGGTAGATTTGACAGGCCGCTTCCTTTCGGCTTCCTGTCCGTTCCGGCGGCGGTGCCGCTGCCTCGTCCTCGTCCAAAGGCAAGGGGTTTGGGGAATGGATAGGAATGGAATCGGTATTTAATCCCTCTTTCTTTTGTTTTTCTGTAATTAGTTTATCTTTATTTAATTGCATTGGATTTTCCAACGTAGGGTTTTCCTGCGTGGGATTCTCCAACGTTGGATTTTCCAATGTAGGTGAAACCGATGCAGGAATGGGCTGCGGCAGCTCGAAGATTACATAGTCTGCGCCGCGCAGCCGTCCTTTCTCGTCCCGTTCTCTGGAACGCTGGATGTAGCCCGCCTGTTCCAGTTCCCGGATGGCCTGCCGTATCGCGTCTATGCTTTCCCGGTTGATACGGGCCAGTCCTTGCAGGGTGTAGTCCCAATCTTCCGGCAGGGAGAGCATTTGGGAGAGTAAGCCTTTGGCTTTCAGGGACAAGGCCCGGTTCCGCAGATGATGGTTCGACATGACCGTATAGCCGCTGTTCTTTTCTACCCGAAATACTGCCATTTCACGGATGCCTCCTTTCTGTTTTTGGGCAAAGAAAAAGCCGCAGGCTTTTTGTGAAAGTCTGCGGCTATGCCGATTGTTAGATATTCAATTCTTTGTGTTTCCGCACCCCATATCAATTACCACCGAAACAGTAATGTGATTTTCAATGCGTTTGTTGCGGAGTTTATCGCCCTCGCCATCGAACACAACGTGACGAGAAAATAACGTAAAACGGAGGATTTCTACTAGATTTCTCTTTGTAGCGAAACTATCGCTTCGACGTGCTCTGTATGCGGAAACATATCCACCGGGGTAAAGCCCTCGGCCTTATAGCCCAGCTTTGTCAGGGTGGCAAGGTCGCGGGCGAGGGTGACGGGGTTGCAGCTGACATAGACCACCCGCTTCGGGGCCATGCGGGCCACGCTGGCAAGAAATTCCGGGGTGGAGCCCTCGCGCGGGGGGTCCATAAAAATCACGTCTGCCTTTTCCCCTGCTGCGGCCGCTTCGCGGATCCAGCGGGTGGCGTCGGCGGCAAAGAAGCGGGCGTTCTTTACGCCGTTGTGTCTTGCGTTGCCAATGGCATCCTGCACGGCGTCCCGGTTCAGCTCCACGCCCACCACCTGCTTTGCATGGTCGGCGGCGGTCAGGCCGATGGTGCCGATGCCGCAGTAGGCGTCCAGCACCACCTCCTTGCCGGTCAACTTTGCAGCTTCCACCGCAAGGCCGTACAGCACTTCGGTCTGGGTGTGGTTGATTTGATAAAAGCTGCGCGGGCTGATGGCGTAGGTCTTGCCGCAGAGGGTGTCCAGAATGAACCCCTTGCCGTACAGCACCTTTTCCGCTTCGCCCAGCACCACGCTGGTCTTGCGGCTGTTCACGTTCTGCACCACGGTAGTCACAGTCACGCCGCGCTGCGCCGCCTCTGCCAGCAGCGCCTTTACAAAGTTCTTTGCGCCCGGCAGCACCGGCTGCGCCGTTACCAGCACCACCATCACCTGCTCGGTGGCTACGCCCCGCCGCAGCAGGCAGTGGCGCACAAGCCCGGTGCCCTTGTCCTCGTCGTAGGGCTGGTAGCGGCAGGCGTTGGCGGCAGCCCGCACCGCCTGCATGGTCTTGTCCAGCACCTCGTCCTGCAGCAGGCAGCTTTCCACCGGCAGTACCTTATGGCTGTTTGCCGCGTAGATACCGGAGGTCAGCTTTCCACCAAAGCCGGGGGCAAAGGTGGAGATCACCTTATTGCGGTAGTGGTAGGGCTGCTCCATGCCCCGGACGGGGTGCACCGGGCCGTATTTGCCCACAAGAGCACGCACTTTTTCTTCCTTCTGTTTCAGCTGCGCGGCATAGTCCAGCCCCAGCAGAGGGCAGCCGCCGCAGTTTTTGGCACGCAGTTTGCAATCCATGGCAGTTTCTTCCTTTATATAACAGATACTCTCTTTTCAGGATATCACAGGGCGGGGTGGATTGCAACTGCAAGGCGGGGCGATTTTTACAGTTTTCATTTTTACTGCTGGGTCTTTACTTTCGCGCGCTGATTTGCCATAATAGGGACAGAAAACGACCGTTTACGGGAGGGCTACAAGATGAAGATCATGGTTTTTGATGTAGGCGGAACCGAGATCAAATACTCGGTCATGGATGAGCAGATGCACCGCACGAACAGCGGCGCGGTGCCCACGCCGCAAGATACGCAGGCGCAGTTTCTGGATGCAGTCTACCGGCTGTATGCGCCCCACAAAGATGAAGTGACCGGCATTGCCATGGCGCTGCCGGGCTTTGTGGATAACCACACCGGCTATGTGTCCAACGGCGGGGCGCTGCTGTACAACACCGCTACCCCGGTGGGGCAGCTGCTGGCGGAAAAGTGCAGCTGTCCCGTCATCTTGGAAAACGACGGCAAGGCCGCCGCCATGGCAGAGCTGGCAAACGGCGCGCTGAAAGGCTGCTGCAACGCTGCGGTGTTCATCATCGGCACCGGCGTGGGCGGCGGCATCATCGCCAACGGACAGCTGGTGCGCGGGGTGCACTTTACCGCCGGAGAGTACAGCTTTGTCAATACCAACGCCGAGGCGTGGGACGCCCCGGACCAGAACATGGCCTGCCAGTGCAGCACCAGCAATCTGCTTAAATGGTACCGCGCCCGCAAGGCACTGCCGGAGGATGCCCCGCTGGACGGACGCAGCTTTTTTGCCGCCGCCAACGCCGGGGAGCCGGAAGCTTTAGAGGTGCTGCGGCGGTTCTGCCACGCGGTGGCGGTGCAGATCTACAACCTGACCGTTCTGCTGGATGTGGAAAAGGTGGCCATCGGCGGCGGCATCAGCAAGCAGCCCCTGCTGCTGGAAAGCCTGCGCAGCGCCTACGATGGACTGTACGCCTCCCGGGCGGGACAGGCCTACATGGAGGGCTTGCCCCGCTGCCAGATCGTACCCTGCGCCTTCAGCAGCGAGGCCAATCAGGTAGGCGTCGCCGCCGCATATTTTGAAGCTATGCAGAAAAAATGTTGATTTTCAGTCGGTTTCATGGTACTATATCTGCCGTGTGCTGCAAATGGCAAAAAAGCAGCTGCGGATCTAATATTTTCTTTATAAAAATGCAGAGCCGGACAGCCCGCGGGCTGTCCGGCTCTGCTTGTATTCAAAAATATTTTTTCTGCATCGTTACGCATTCAGGCGGGCAAACGCCTGCCGGACATCGCCAGAGAAATACAGCGTGCCCAGTGCACACACCGGGCCTTCGCCGCCCAGTTCTTCCGCACGCGCCACACCGGCCTCGATGCTGTCCGCAGCCTCGGCGGTGCAGCCGTAGGCGCGGATATGCTCCGCCAGCGTCTGCGCCGGCATGGCGCGGGGGTTGTGCGCCGTCACGGTCACGAACCGCTCGGCCAGCGGTGCCAGCAGCGCCAACATCTCGTCCACGTCCTTGTCTGCCATAATGCTGACCAGAAAGACGAATTTCTGCCCGGGGAAACGGTCTTTCAGGCTCTGCACCGTGGCGCGCATCCCGTGGGCATTGTGACTGCCGTCCAGCACAAAGGCAGGGCTGTGGCGCAGCAGCTCAAAGCGCCCGGGCCAGCTTACCTGCTCCAGCCCGGTGCGGATGGCGCTTTCCGGGATGTTCCAGCCCTGCTGCCGCAGCACCCGCAGGGCGGTAATGGCCAGCGCGGCGTTGCGGGGCTGATAGCTGCCGATGAGCGGCAGCCGCACCCCGTCCAGCCCGTCAAAGCTGAAGGTAACTGCGTCCAGATCCCCGCCGGTGATTTGCAGCTTTGCAAAGTCCACCTCCGTAAAGGGAGCGTGCTGCTGTGCCGCCACCCGGCGCAGCACGGCGTCCGCCTCCGGTGCGCCGCCGTAGCTCACCACCGGACAGCCCGGCTTGATGATGCCCGCCTTGGCAGTGGCGATATCTGCCAGCGTGGGGCCCAGCTCCTTGACGTGGTCCATGCCCAGTGCGGTGATCACCGCGCAGGCAGGCTTTTCGATGACGTTAGTGGAATCCAGCGTACCGCCAAGCCCCACCTCCAGCACCACGATATCGCACTGCTGCTGCGCAAAATAGAGCATGCCCAGTGCGGTGATGATCTCGAACTCGGTGGGCACATCCTCCATGGCATCGGCGGCAGGCTTTACCTGCTCCACCAGCTCCACCAGCGCTTCGTCCGGGATCTGCTGCCCGTTGATCTGGATGCGCTCGTTGAACCGGTTGATGAAGGGCGAGGTATACAGTCCCACCCGGTAACCGGCGGCTTGCAGGCAGGAAGCCAGCATCGCCGCCGTGCTGCCCTTGCCGTTAGTGCCCGCCACATGGACGAATTGCAGCTTTTTGTGCGGGTCGCCCAGTGCCGCCAGCAGGGTGCGGGTGCGGGTAAGCCCGGGCTTATGCCCCGCCCACTGCACCGCGTGGATGTATTCCATTGCCTGTTCGTAGTTCATAGATACTGCCTCGATTCAAAATCACGATTTAGAATGCGCTCCGCTTCGCTCTGCGCAACATCAGCGGAAAAATTATTTATAATTTCGCAATTCTGGAAAATCTGCGGATTTTCCAGAATTGCCTTTTCACGGTAGGGGTTTGGAAACGAACTCCCTCAGTCAAAACCTGTCGGTTTTGACAGCTCCCTCTGAGAGGGAGCCTTTGGCATGGTGGCATAGTTTCCGGCTCAAGCGCAAAGTTTGCGGGCGCGCTTGCTCCCCCGGGGGGAGCTGTCGCGCAGCGACTGAGGGGCTTCAAATCGGCGGAGCCGGAAAAAACGGGTAAAAGATCTTCACGCCGAACAGGCGTGAATCTTCAGTTTTTTCCGGTGCAGCCCCCCCCTTTGGGGTTAAAAGGGGCGAGTAGCCCCTTTTTCGTGGCACCAGCGCGTCGAAATCGCTGGCACTTTTCTGGTTCTCTTTTGGTGTCAAAAGAGAACATCCCCGGCCTGAGAAGGTTTTCTCAGTTTTCTTATTTCTTTGCCAGCTTCATCAGGCTGCGATTTTCCAGCAGGATGCGCAGCAGTACAACGTTCACGGCGCTCAGGATGAGGGCGTTGGGGATACGCACCGCCAGCGTTGCCCACGGATAGCCGTAGAACAGACGCAGCGCCAGCGAGGTGATGACCATAGAGCCCACAAAGTGCCCCAGCAGCACGCTGGCTGCAAGCCGCAAATTTGTGGAAAGGCTGCTCAGCTTCTGCCACGCAAAACCTGCCACCAAGCCGATGGCACCCGCACCCAGCGTGATGAGCGGGTTGATGGCGTAGCCCGCCAGCACACCGCCGATGATATCGGCCACCGCGCCCACCGCAAAGCCTGCGCCGGGGCCGAACACCACCGCTGCCAGCAGCACCGGCAGACTGCCCAGATTGAACCGGACGAAACCGGTGGAGATGCTGAGCACCCGGCTGAACACGATGCTCATAGCCACCAGCAAAGCCAGCATGGTCAGGGTACGCACCGAAGTTTTTTTGTCGTTCATTGTAGTTGTCCTCCTTAAAAAGGAACAGCAGGCAGGACGCAAAAACGCCCTCCCCTGTGACAGACCGCACAAAGGAGGGCGTGAATTCCAACAACATTCACTTCCGGGCAAAAACCGCAGACGGCTCTCGCCTGCACCCAAGTCCATGCAGCAGCGGGATGCAGACCCTGCACCGCGGTCAATACCTTCGTCCGCAGCACAACTCCCCGTTGATGCGGCACTTAACGCGCAGGGTCTTACTCTGTTGATGATGCCATTATAATCCTTTTTTTACCGCACTGCAAGCGCTCAAACAGACATCTTTGCCAAAGGAGCGTTTTTATTTTTGGCAGTGTTGTATAAACATAAGACTTTTGCCCGCCTGTCTCCCTCTTTTCTTTTGGCGCAGAACGTGGTAAGATGAACACAAGATACCAAAGGGGAAACTGCCCCGGAAAGGAAATTTTCCATGAAATTCAGCGAAATGACCTATACCCGCCCGGATATCAATGCCCTGCTGGCACGGTGCAAGCAGCTGGCTGCCAAGGCCGCCGATGCGCAGGACGGCGATGCCCTCATTCAGGTGTACTACGAGCAGAGCCGCGCCTTTGCGGACTACACCACCGCCTCCCAGCTGGCCAACATCCACTACACCTGTGACACCCGCGATGCCTACTGGAAGGCTGAGCAGGACTTTTTTGATGCCAACGGCCCTGCCGTGACCAACGCCAGTGTGGAGATCAGCCGGGCATTTCTGGCAAACCCCTATGTGGATGCCCTTACCGAGCACTTTGGCACCACCTGCGTAGCCGGTATGAAGAACGCCGTGCTGGGCATGGACGACCGTACCGTGGAATTGCAGCAGGAGTTCAACGCGCTGGTCAGCCAGTACCAGCAGATCTACGGCGGCGCACTGGTGGAGCTGGACGGCAAGCAGCTGACCATCCCCCAGCTGGGCCCCTACAAGGAGGATCTGGATCCCGCCGTGCGCCGCGCCGCCTACGAAGCCGAGGCCGGCTACTTTGACGCCCACCGGGACGAGCTGGACACACTGTACACCAAGATCGTCAAGAACCTGAATCAGCAGGCCAAGGTGCTGGGCTACAAGGATTACAGCGAGCTTTCCTATGTGCGCATGAACCGCATCGGCTACGGACAGGCCGAGATTCAGGCCTTCCGGGATCAGGTTGCCCGGGACGTTGTACCCGAGCTGCAAAAAGTGATGGCCATGCGCGCCAAGCGCACCGGCATCACCCACCCCACCTTTACCGACCTGCCCATCATCTTCAAGGACGGCAACCCCAAGCCCATCCCGGGCTATCAGGCACGCATGGACGCCGCCCGCACCATGTACCACGAGCTCAGCCCCGAAACGGCAGAGTTCATCGACTTTATGCAGGACAACGAGCTGTTCGACGTGGAAAGCCGCCCCGGCAAGATGTCCGGCGGCTACATGACCAGCCTGCCCAGCTACAAAGCGCCCTTCATCTTTGCCAACTGGAACAATACCTCCGGCGATGTGGACGTGCTGACCCATGAGTGCGGCCACGCCTTTGAGGGCTATGTGGCCGAGCGCGACCCCAACGTGCCTGCCGATCTGGAATGCCCCGCCATGGAGAGCGCCGAGATCCACTCCATGGCCATGGAGTTCCTCACCGCGCCGTGGCACCACCTGCTGTTCGGCAAGGATACCGAGAAGTACGCCCTGCTCCACGCCGAGGACAGCTTTGTGTTCCTTGCCTACGGCTGCGCCGTGGACGAGTTCCAGCATATCATGTATCAGAACCCCGACCTGACCCCCGACCAGCGCAACGCCGAGTGGCTCAAGCTGGAAAAGAAGTATCGCCCGTGGATCGATTTTGACAACCTGCCCTTCTATGGCCGCGGTGCCGGGTGGCAGCGCCAGCTGCACATCTACGAGTGCCCCTTCTACTATATCGACTACTGCCTGTCCACCATGGCAGCACTGCAGTTCTTCCTGCTGAGCCTGGATGACCACAAGGACGCATGGGAGCGCTACCTCAAGCTGGTGCGCCGCGCCGGTCTTGCCAGCTACACCGAGCTGCTGCAGACCGCCGGGCTGAAGGTGCCTTTTGCCGAGGGCAGCGTCAAGGGCATTGCCCAGCAGATGACCCGCTGGCTGGAAGAGCATCAGGTGGGCTAAAGACAAGCGAAAGTCGTTTCGTGACAGCGTCAGGGCGTTTCGTGTCAGTTTTCTTGCTTTTCCGCCGGGCTGCGGTATACTGAAACCAGCATCATCCCCTTCGAGAATGGAAAGGAGTATTGACTTATGAGATCTTCCCGTTTGTTCCGGCGCGTCATCGCCGGTCTGTGCGCTGCCGCCATGCTGTGCAGCGGCATGGCCGCTTCGGCTGCTGCGCCCGCACTGCCCGCCGCCCCCGCTGCGGTGGAAGCCACCAACGCCGCCCCCAGCGATGCCGAACTCAAGACCGCTTTTTCCAAGTTCACCATCACCTACGACGAGGAGGCCGGCGGCTGGGATTTTTCCTCTCCGCAGGAGCAGGCCAGCATGGATAAAAAGTCCTGCGGGCTGTACCCCTATATGTTCTTGCAGGACGATAGCATTGCCTTTAATATGATCCTGACCTATGTGGGCAGCAAAAAGCTGGACATCAAAACGGTCAACGTATCTGCTGATGACGAGCTGTACACCTTTACCTGTGACGAGGAATACGGCGGCGGCTACGATCAGGATCTGGGCTGCTGGTTCGATCTGGAGCTGTTCCAGCTGAGTGACGAGGAGGTCAGCCTGCTGAGCGAGTGGCTGAACGCCAAGAGCGTCACCGCCGTATTCGTTGGCCGGGACGGCACCACCCAGAGCTATGCCCTGACCAAGGAGAACCGCGCCGCCATTCAGGAGATGGTCACCGCCTACAACCTGATGCTCTCCTCCACCGTAGAGCAGTGCGAGCCTATCCTGACCAGTCTGGCAAAGTAAACGCATTTCCAGAGTCCCCGGAGCGTCTGCGGATGCTCCGGGGACTTTTTACACTAATTTTTTATTTTTTGCAAAAAAAGCTTGCAAAGCCGGCCAAGCTGTGCTATACTAATCGAGCTGTGATGTGCTGCTATAGCTCAGTTGGTAGAGCGCATCCTTGGTAAGGATGAGGTCTCCAGTTCGAATCTGGATAGCAGCTCCAGCTTAACCGCCCCGAAGTCTTAGGACTTCGGGGCGGTTTTCGTTTTCCTTTCAGCCGCATTGCAAAGAAATACCGCCGCACAGCTGTGCGGCGGTATTTTTTAATCCTCATCGGGGATATTTTCTGCATCCAGCAGATACTCGGTCTCGGTCTGCTGCTCCATCTGCTGCTCTGTCCAGTCCAGCTGCACAGCGCCGCTCAGGTCCAGCGAATAGTCCTCGGTGTACAGCAGACTGCCGGTGTTCAGGCTGCTTTCTGCCGGGCTGCGGGCATCCCATGTAAAGTGCAGACTTTCCGGCGGCACGGTGCACTGCTTTGCCAGTGCGGTCAGGGTGTAGCAGTCCCGGGCAAAGGCGGCGGCGCTGTCGTAAGGGCCGAACAGTTCCACCGTCAAGGTCAGGTAGGCATCCCCGGCGGGCAGGGCGGCGGCCTGCTGCAAGGTCTCGGCCTGCGGGCCGCTCAGGTACAGCCTGCCGCTGATATCCCGGATGGCGATGTCCTGCGCGTCCCGCTTATAGGCTGTGTACAGTTCGTCAATGGCCTGTGTGCTCAGGCGGTTCATGGTCTGCTGATTTTCGCCGCTCACTTCGTCCCACAGCATGGGCAGCATTGCCATGCAGAAGCAGCCCGCCATCAGCACCAGACAGACCAGCACGGACACAAAATCGTACTTCCAGCGGCCGGGGCGTGCGGCAAAGAACAGCACCTCGCACCCCAGCAGCACCAGCGCCACCGCCGGGGCGATCTTCAAGGTCAGCTGCACATCAAAGCCCGGCACAAAGAAATACAGCAGGAAGAACACGCCCGCCGCAATAAGGCACGCGCCCAAGGTCAGGCTACCCACCCGGCGCAGGGGCTTTTCTGCGGGCTTGTGCTCCGGCGGGGGCACACTGCCCGGCTGTGCCGTCAAGGGGGTCTTATTCTGCTCGGTCATCGTCATCCTCCGCAGGGGTCTCGTCCTGCTCTGCACCGGTCACCGGTTTCCCCAGCAGTGCCGAAAGCTCCGGCATGGCAAAATGGGTATCCGTGTCTGCGGTGTCCTCGGCCTCCTCTGCCTGCGGCGCAGCCGTGTAGGCGTGGAAGTCCTCGGGTTCCTCGGTCTCCTCTTCGGGGGGCTGCTTGCCCTTTTTGTTTTTCGGGCCGCGCACCAGCCACATACCGCACACGATCAGTGCCACGCAGACCACGATCTGCGGCAGGGCATCCAGCATCAGGTAGATGGCGCGAAAAACGGGGTTATCCTGTCCCCAGCGCCACATCACATCGCCCAGCACCCGCATGATGATATTGTTGTAGAACACGATGGCGCCCAGCGCGATCAGCCCCCAGCCCACCAGCTTGTGGCTTTCGCCCATGAACTGGGTCATGCGGGCATCGTGCCAGTCAAAGTGCACCAGATAATCGTCCTCCGGGGCTTTTTCTGCCGCCAGCTGCGCGCGGAGGTTCAAGGTATCGAAAAAGCTGTACATATACACAACGATGCAGCCGACTACCAGTGCGTCCAGCCCCGTGGTGCTGCCTAGGATAATGAACAGGCAGAACATGGTGATGAGCGAAAGCCCCCGCTTCATATAGCCCTGATACATCTGCCCCGCACCGGGGATGCAGGCAAACAGCAGGGTCAGGATCCCGTTTTTCTTCATAATCAGTTCCCTCATTTCTCAGTGGTGTCTGCACTGTGGTGCAAAAGCGCGTCCAGTGCATCGGATAGTTTTTCGGTCAGCTGCTTTTTGTCCTCTATGGGCTTGCCCAGCGGAGCGGTGGATTGCTGCGGCGCTTTGTCGTTCACCGGCTTTCCCAGCAGCTCCGGTTCGGTCTGCTGGGTAGTCTGCGGCAGCCATGTGTTCAGCTGCTGCCCGGTGTGCAGGATCTGTTCCAGCGTACCGGCACGCCACAGCGTCAGCGCCAGCACGGCGGCCACGGTGGCCACAGCGGCGCGTCCCCATGTGTTCTGCATCAGCCGTATCCATATCGTGCCCATCACCGCGCCCCGGGCGGAACGCGGCGGCTGCTCCAGCACATCGTCGGTCAGCAGAGCGGTGTAGCGGTCCATGCAGCGGTCGCAGTAGGCAAGGTGCTCGGCGGCTTCCAGCCGCTGCGTTTCGTCCAATTGCCCGCCGACCAGTGCCTGTAAGCCTTCCTCACTCAGACAGCCTTTTGCGTCAAACAGTTCCATGTACGCTCCTCCTTTCACAGGGTATGCGGTCGTTTTGCAAAATCTGCTGCGCCAGCATCTTTTTGGCGCGATAGACCTGCGCTTCCACCGTTTTGGGCGGTCGTCCGCACAGCCTTGCAGCTTCGGCCATGGTATGCTGCTCCAGCAGCACCAGACGGCAGGGCGTGCAGTAGGGCTCCCGCAGATTTAAGATCATCCCGGTAAGTTCTTCCTCGCCCAGCGCCTCCAGCACCTGCTGCTCCGGCTGCATGCCGGGCGGCGCGCCCTCCAGCGCCAGCACCTCGTCGCCGGGGGTGTTCATCTTGCGCACCCACGCGCTGCGCAGATAGTCCTTGGCTTTGTTGGCGGCGATGCGCGCCAGCCATTGCTTTTCAAAGCCGGGCGGGCAGCGGTCGATGGCCCGCCACGCTGCCAGAAAGGTCTCCTGCGTCAGATCCTGCGCTTCCTGTACATCCGGCACCAGCTGGTGGCAGACCGTGTACACGAGCGCCTGATATTTCTGCACCATCGTGCTGAATTCCTGTGTTGTCAACGCGCTGCACGGCCTCCTTTCCGGTTCTGGATGCGGTGCTCTGCGCCGCCCTTCTGTCTTTAATACGAAGGAGCGGCGGCAGTTCCTGCAAAAAAACTAAAATATTTTCAAACTTTTTCTTCTGCCGCAGATATGGTACAATAGCAGTATAGCACACAGGGAGGATTTTCGCCATGGCTTCTACCACCCGTCAGGCACTTTTACAGGCGCTGAGCGCCGCCGAGGGCGCATATATTTCCGGCCAGCAGCTGGCGCAGCAGCTGGGGGTCAGCCGCGCCGCCGTGCACAAGGCGGCAGCGGCGCTTACCGCGCAGGGCTATGCGCTGGAAGCCGCCTCCCGCCGGGGGTACCGCCTGCTGGGCGGCGACCCCTTCTGCACTGAGGCGGTAGGCCCCTACCCCGCCCCGGTGCAGCTGTACGACACGCTGGAAAGCACCAACCGCACCGCAAAGCTGCTGGCGCTGGAAGGTGCCGCCCACGGCACGCTGGTGCTGGCTGGCGGGCAGACCGCCGGGCGCGGGCGGCTGGGGCGCAGCTTTGCCAGCCCGGCAGGCAAGGGGGTGTACTGCTCGGTGGTGCTGCGTCCGCCGCTGCCTGCCGCCAACGCCCAGACCGCCACCATCGGCGCGGCAGTGGCAGTGTGCCGGGCGGTGCAGATGCTGTGTGGGCTGGAACTTGCCATCAAGTGGGTGAACGACCTGTATTACAAGGGCAAAAAGGTGTGCGGCATCCTGACCGAGGCCGGCACAGACCTTGAAAGCGGCCAGCTGGAATGGCTGGTGGTAGGCATCGGGCTGAACCTGACCGCCACGGCAGAGGACTTTCCCCCGGAGCTGACCGCCAAAGCAGGCAGCCTGTACCCCGGCAGCCCCGCCCCGGTAAGCCGGGCGGCGCTGGCGGGCGCCATCGGACGGGAGCTGTTAGCGCTCTGCCCGGGCTTTGCCTGTCTGGACGAGTACCGCGCCCGCTGCTTTGTGCCCGGCCATTGGGTGACCGTGTGCACCGGCACCGAGACCTACGCCGCGCAGGCGCTTTCCATCGACGACACCGGGCGGCTGGTGGTGCAGCGGGAGGGTGGCCGCACCGAGGCGCTGCGCTGCGGCGAGGTGACCATCCGCCCCACCAAGACGGAATAAACGGGAAAGAGGACCATTTATAATGCCCTCCGCGTTGCTCTGGGCATCTTCAGAGGAATAATTATTTTTAATTTTGCGTTTGTCGCGCTCTGCGGAGCGCTCCAAACGCTTTTTTCACAGGAGGGGCTGTAATGGAAAAATGCATCTCATCTTTGCGACCCTTCTCGTGAAAATGGCAGAACGGAACGCCCGCAGGCGTTCCGTTCTGCCAAAATCTAAAATAAACTTTCCTTAAATCATGCCCAGAGCAACGCGGAGGGCATTCCCAATCATTTTCAGAGCACAAAAAAGCCCGCCGGGCATTGCGCACGGCGGGCTTTGGTTTACAGTTTACTCTGCCTTGGTCTCGGGCTTTGCCTCAGCCTTGGTCTCCGGCTTTGCTGCGGGAGCAGCAGCGGGAGCGGCGGGCTTCACCACGGGCTTCGGGGGATTGGGGTCGTCCTTCAGCGGGAACAGGATGATGTGCTTGGGGCACTTCTGGGCGCACATACCGCAACCCTTGCACTTGTCGTAATCAACGCGTGCCACGCCGTCCACAACATGGATGGCGTCGAACTTACAGGTGCGCTCGCACATGCCGCAGGCAATGCAGGAGGTGGTGCACAGCTTGTTTGCCACAGCGCCCTTGTCCTTGTTGGAGCACATGACCACCGGCTTGCGGGGGCCAGCAGCGTCGATCATGATCACCTGCTTGGGGCAGATGTTGGCACAGGCACCACAGCCGGTGCACTTGTCCTTGTCCACCTTAGCCACACCGTCCACGATGTGGATGGCGTCGAACTTACACACCTTGGTGCAGTCGCCCAGACCGATGCAGGCGAAGGAGCAGGTCTTGGGGCCGCCGTACAGGGCTGCCGCAGCAGCACAGGTCTGGATGCCCTTGTAGTCGTAGGCGGGCTTGCAGTGCTCGGAGCTGCCCTGACACTGCACAACAGCCTTCTTCTCTACGGCGCTTGCCTCGCCGCCCATGATCTTGGCAATGGCAGCGGCAGCCTTGGGGCCGCCGGGTGCGCACTTGTCGCAGGGCACGCCGTCCAGAACGACAGCCTTTGCGTAGTCGGAACAGCCTGCGTAGCCGCAGCCGCCGCAGTTTGCGCCGGCCAGACAGGCAGAAACTTCCTCAATGCGGGGGTCTTCCTCCACCGCCATGAACTTTGCGGCGGCCACCAGAACGATGGCACCCACAGCGCCCACGATGGTGCACAGGATAACAGCAGATACAATATTCATAGTCCTGTTCCTCCCTTACAGCGTAACATTGAACAGGTTTTCGACGATGCCGCCGAAGCCCATGAAGGACAGGCTGGTGATTGCAGCTGCGATCAGGGTGATGGGCAGGCCCTTGAAGGGTGCCGGGGGATCGCAGGCTTCCACGCGCTTACGCACGCCGCTGAACATGACCATAGCCAGCATAAAGCCGCAGCCTGCGCCGATGGCGCAGATCAGAGCCTCGATGTAGGCGTAGCCGAAGCCGTTTGCAGCCACATCTGCGCCGTAGTCGCCCACGACCAGAATGGTAACGGCCAGCACGCAGCAGTTGGTGGTGATCAGGGGCAGATAAACGCCCAGCGAGTTATACAGTGCAACGATGTACTTCTTGAGGAAGATCTCGATGAACTGCACCAGCACGGCGATGACCAGAATGAACACGATGGTCTGCAGGTAGCTCAGACCGGCCGGGTCCAGAATGAAGATCTGGATGGGGAAGGTAACGGCCGTTGCCATGAACATGACGAAGATGACAGCACCGGACATACCAACAGCGGAATCCAGCTTTTTGGAAACGCCCAGGAACGGGCAGATACCGTAGAACTTCACCAGCACATAGTTGTTGACAAGGATCATGCTGAAGAAGATCGCAGCGAGTTTGACGAGCATCTTATTCCGCCTCCTTCTTCAGATTGTCAAGATCACAGCAGCTCTTGCGCTCGATGCGGGCGTCCAGCTTGCCTTCCAGCCACACACAGCCGGCCATCAACAGGCCAAAGCAGAAGAATGCACCGGGAGCCTGCGTCATGATGGAGACCTTGGCAACGCCTTCCGGAATGATCTGGAAGCCCAGCCAGGTGCCGCTGCCCAGGATCTCACGGATGGAGGCCATCAGGGTAGCGGTGAGGGTGTAGCCGAGGCCCATGCCCACGCCGTCCAGTGCGGAATCCACCACATTGTTCTTGCAGGCGAACATCTCGGCACGGCCCAGAATGATACAGTTGACAACGATCAGGGGCAGGAACACGCCCAGAGCGTTGTACAGGCTTTCCATGTAGGCCTGCATGAACATCTGCACGATGGTCACAAAGCCTGCAATGATAACGATGTAGCAGGGCAGATGCACCTTGCCGGGGATGACTTTCCGCAGCAGGGAGATCATGATATTGGAGCACACCAGCACGAAGGTGAAGGCGGCGCCCATGCCCAGTGCGCTGGAAACTGCCGTGGTAACGGCCAGAATGGAGCAGGTGCCCAGAACCAGACGCAGAACAGGGTTTTCTTTGATGATGCCGTTGGTAAGGATGCTTACCTTGGACTTATTTTCTTGTGCCATTTCTTACCAACCTCCTTTTATGCCAGCTCGTTGAAGCAGTTGATACAATCATTGATGGCAGCAAACAGAGCGGTGGACGAAATGGTTGCGCCACTGTACGCATCGAAATCCTGATTCATCACAATGTTCTTGGTGCCGTCCATGCCGTTGAACTGTGCCAGAAAGTCATCGGTGGACACATTGGAGCCGATGCCCTTGGTCTGGGTAGAAGCGTCCACCCAGATGCCGGTCTCGGCGCCGTTGGCGTCAAAGCCCATGATGACGGTCAGAATGCCGCCGTCAAAGCCCTTTTCTTCAGCCTTGATGGCAATGCCGCCATCGGGAGCCTTTACCACGCCGGTAACATTGGCGGTGGTGTAATCGGTAACTTCCTCCAGCGTAGCTGCGTCCGAAACAGAGGGCATCACGCTGACATAAGCAGCCAGCGTGGTGCGGCGGGTGTTCTCCTTGATAACGGGAGCGGTCATGCCGTTCACCAGAGCCAGCAGCAGGCTGACGATCAGAGAGATGACGGTCAGCACAACAATGGGCTTACCGGTGGTTTCCCAGCTGGAATTTGCAGTCTTACTCATTTGCCAGCACCCTCCTTCGCTTTCTTTGCAGGCTTCACATAGCCATACGGGGTCTGACGAGTCAGATCATTGATGTACGGGACCCACAGGTTCATGAACAGCAGTGCGAAGGACACGCCCTCGGTGTAGCTGCCCCAGTAGCGGATGGCAAAGGTAACAATGCCAAGGCAAACGCCGTATACCAGCTTACCCTTCAGGGTAAAGGGGCTGGTAACGTAGTCGGTAGCCATGAACACAGCGCCGAACAGCAGGCCGCCGCTCAGCACGGCAACCAGTGCGCTGTGCAGATCTCTGGTAGCGATCAGGTAGAACACGAACACGCTGCCAACGTAGGAAGCCGGGATGGCGATGCTGATGGTCTTGGTAGCCACCAGATAGATCAGACCCAGCACGATAGCCAGTGCACAGGTCTCGCCCAGCACACCGCCGTGGATGCCCATGAACAGGTCCAGCAGGCTCAGCTTGGAGGGATCTGCCACAGCCAGCGGGGTAGCCTTGGACAGCTGATCCACCGCTGCATCCGGGAACACCCACTTATTCATGGAGCCGGCAAAGCTGACAAACAGCACGATACGGCCCACCAGAGCGGGGTTTGCAAAGTTCATGCCAATGCCGCCGAACAGCTGCTTGACAACAATGATAGCCACCAGATCGCCGATGATCAGCTGACCGATGGGCATACCCACGGGCACGTTCATGGCCAGAATGATGCCGGTGACCACAGCGGACAGGTCGCTGATGGGGTTTGCACGCTTCAGCAGCTTGCAGTACAGCCACTCAAAGGCCACACAGGCCACCACGGAAACGGCGGTGACCAGCAGGGCGCGCACGCCGAAAATGATCGCAGAGGCAACCACGCAGGGGCACAGTGCAACGATCACGTTAGCCATCAGGCTTTGGGTGGTCTCGTCACTGCGGACGTGCGGGGAAGCCGAAACAATAAGCTTCGTATCCATTACTTATTGCCTCCTTTTTTGATTTCGCCAAGATAGAAGGCCTTGGCCAGACTCATCATCTGGGTAACCGGGCGCTTTGCCGGGCAGACGAAGGAGCAGCTGCCGCAGTTGAAGCAGTAGTCAGCGTGCAGCTTGCCCAGCTCCTGCACATCGCGGGCGGCGTAGGCCTGATTGACCTCCACAGGCTCCAGACCCATGGGGCAGTACTCCACGCAGCGGCCGCAGCGGATGCAGGGGTTGACCTGTGCGGGCTGTGCAGCTGCCTTGCTCAGCAGGATCAGACCGGAAGTGGTCTTGGTGGTGGGGTAGGAAAGGTTCTCCACAGCGGGGCCCATCATGGCACCGCCGGCAACCACCTTGCCCAGCTCGCCCTTAACGCCCACATAGTCCAGAATGTCCTGATAAGCGGTACCCACGGGCACAACGACGTTCTGGGGCTTTGCGCAGGCATCGCCGTCCACGGTGATGGTACGCTGCACCACCGGCATACCGGTAGCCAGATACTTGCCCAGCGTGGAAACGCTGGTCACGTTCATCACGATAGCGCCTGCATCGGCGGGCAGACCGCCGTGGGGCACCTCGCGGCCGAGACACTTCTCGATCAGGATCAGCTCTGCGCCGGTGCCGTAGACACTGGGCAGGGGCTTGACCTCGATAGCGCTGTCGTCCTTGGTCTTTTTGCACAGCAGGTCGATGCACTCGGGCTTGTTGTTCTCAATACCAATGATGCACTTGGGAATGCCGGTGTACTTCAGCACAGCCTTGATGCCGCGGATGATATCATCGCTGCACTCCAGCATCTCCTGCGTATCGCTGGTCAGCCACACCTCGCACTCGGAGGCGTTGATCAGTAAAGTATCCACCGACTGCTTGGGCTGCAGCTTCACATCGGTGGGGAAGCCTGCGCCGCCCAGACCGACCAGACCGCACTCACGCACGGCGGCAAGGAAGCTGGCCTTATCGGTGACTTCCGGTGCCTTGACGGCCGGATCTACGGTCTGCTTGCCATCGGTATTGATGACAACAGAATCGCACATACGGCCATTGGACAGACGGAAGGGCTCCACTGCAGCTACCGTACCGGAAACGCTGGAGTGGATGTTTGCGGAGACAAAGCCGCCCGCCTCACCGATTTTGGTGCCGACGAACACTTCATCGCCTTTTTTCACCAGTGCCTTGGCGGGTGCGCCAATGTGCTGGCTCATAAGGATGCGTACCTGCGCGGGCAGAGGCATCGGGATAGGTTTGCTTGCAGCAGTTGCCTTGTCATGCGGCGTATGCGCGCCAAGCGCCGCACGTTTCAGCTTGTTCAACATGGATTTCAAATCCCCCATTCTGCTTGAATTGCCATCCCCTCGCCCATGCAGGCGCACTGGTACAGGGACAGCAGCTGCTTAACACACTTATTGTATCATTTTGGCGCGGGAAGTCAACGACATCACGCCCCAAATGATGAATTTTCCTGAACTTTCTTATTCGTTTTCGCTGATTAGTTTTAGCTAACCACCGTATTTTTCTTTTTGTTCTCCCCTACGGAAATCAATTTTCCTCTAAAGGCTTCCCCCGGAAGGGACAGATTCTCCCCGCGCCGGGGAGAAATGTCACCGCAGGTGACAAAGAGGGGAACAGCTGTCACCGCAGGTGACTGATGAGGGCGCAGGGCAGCAGCATTTTGCCTTAAATCTCCCCTTCTGCCGTTTGCCTTTGCTGCGGGAATATGCTATACTATACCTAACATGACAGGCGGAACGTCCCCCGCTCCGCTCCCGAACTTCACAAGGAGGCACCAAACCATGAAAGTTCTCAAAGCTCTGCTCGCCGTCCTCACCACACTGGCTGTCGCCCTGACCGCCATTCTGCTGTTCTGGCAGGATAAAAGCGCTCCGCGCTATATCAAGATCTACGAAAACGAGCAGTAATTATTTCTTGCAAAACAGCACCCCGGCCAAGCGGTAAAACCGCCCGGCCGGGGTGTTTTTGCGTTATCGTTTTATTATTATAGTCTTACTTTGTACCAACAAAAACGATTGCAAAGGTCAGATCTTCCTTCGTAATTACGGTCACAGCGCACATATTACCCTCTTGGGTTGCCAGCGGATAATAATTTCCGTTCTTATCTGTTCCTGCAAAGTAATTTCTGCCATTTGCTTTTACATTATCAAAGGCCGCAACATTCACTTTCAGCATTTTGCCTTTGCTGACGCCACTCGGCAGTTCCTTAGATACTTCATCGTATTTCCGTTTTGCTGCATCCAGAGTTGCTTTGTTTTCAGCCGTCTGATCCTGGTCGTATGCTCTCCATGCAAACTGCCAGTTGGTGTAAGCATTTGCATACTCCGTCAGCTTCACAGAGTATTCTTCGTCAAAAGGAACTTTTTCTTTGCCAGCTGCAACACGCGCTTCATTCAGCGCTGCTGCGATTTCTTTTCCTTTATTGATATCCGGCTGGGTCAGCGGCTCTGCCGGCGTACCGCCGCAAGCGGTGAGCATAGCCAGCGTCAGCACCGCAGCCAGCGTAAGCGCAACCAGTTTTTTGATGCATTTCATAGGTTTTGCCCTCCTGTAAATAATAAATACCCCGGCAGACCACGCGGTCTGCCATAAAAGCAGTGTAACCCCGCAGGCGGCGGCTGTCAATGCACGAACCACACAAAAACGCCGCCGACTTTTCGTCAGCGGCGTTTGCGCGCACTCAGTAGGTCATCACGACCACCATAATGGGGTATTTATCCTTTGTTTTTTCGTCGGTGTTCTGCACAACGCCCACGCCCACAAGGGTGGCTTCCTTACTCTTGACCAGTGCATTGTTGCGTTCTGCGCTCACGCCCTCTGTCTTGTCTGCCCACGTTTTGAACCATTTCGCATCCGGGTAAACGCCCTGCAGTGCGCCAAAACCGATCGATGCTTTTTCGCCCACCTTCTTCTTGCGGACCTTTGCACAGGCATCAATATAATCCGTGTTGGTACTCGGATCCTCGCCATATTTGCCATTGACGCCATCCAGCTGCACCTGTGCCATCTCCTTGGCGAACGTACAGGCCTGCTTGTTCAGCTCCAGCGGGGTGTTATTGCCGTAGTTCTTGCGCACTGTGTTCAGTGCTTCCACCACTGCGGCCTTCTTTTGTTCCTCGGTCTTTTCATCCTCGGGATTTTTGCCGGGTTCACTGCTGCCCGGCTTGTCCGGCGTATCCGGTGCGGAGGGGCCGGAGGGCCCGCAGGCTGCCAGAAGCAGCAGCGCCATTGCAGCTGCAAGGACCGCTGCCGTCCATCGTTTCCAAAGCTTCATCTGTGGTCCCTCGCTTTCTTCTTATGGGAGCGCGTTGCTCCCCAGTTTCATCTTATCCCCTGCTGCGGTGTGCTGTCAATGGGCAGATGCGCCAAACTTTGCCGGAAAGTTTCGGCAAAGCGTGCAAAAGCAGGAACATTTTAAAATAGCTTCCGCGTGCGCTCCAGCCATATTCAGTGGAAAATTTATTTTTTATTCGCAATTCTGGAAAATCTGCCGATTTTCCGGAATTGCTTTTTCACAGGGTTCTGCACGCAAAAAAGGCTGCCGCACAGCCTGTGTGCGGCAGCCCGGGGTGCATCAAATTTTGCTCGGAGTAGTCTTAGTGTAGGTGATCAGGATCAGGATATAGCTCTTATCGCCGATCTTGTGCGTAGCTGCGCCGATCTCGACCTTATTGTTACCGGGGCGGGACGTGCCGATGGGAACAAACTGGCTGGGACTCGTGACGCTCGTCATCCATTCCATCTTCAGATGCTCGCCTATTATGCCGCTGCTCTTGAACTGAATGTTGTCGATCAGGTTGACCTCGCAGGGCGTTTTTTCGGGGTCAATCCCGGCTGCCTTTATAACAGCAGGATCCTTCAGCAGCTCCTTGGCCTTTGTGCCCTCGTTTTCCTTCTGCGCGGCGGCTGTATCGGCGGCTGCCAGCAGCGCTACTGCCAGATCATCTGCCTTTTTGGTGTGGGTCACAGTCTTGCCTCTGTCTGTCATATAATCGATCGATATTTTCAGCAGCTCGTTCTGCATGGCGTAGCTATTGCCGCCGCAGCCTACCATCGTTAATGCCAGTGCAGCAACCAGCACGACGGCTGCCAATTTTTTGAATAGTTTCATCGTTTCCTCCTTGCCGCAGCCTGCAATAAGTCTTCCGGGGCAGCTGCAGGCCGCATCTTGTAAATATACCGTTCCGGTCTTGGGCATCCGTAAGGGCTGTCACAGCCCGGACGCTCTTATTTCGCGATCATAAGCACGCAGTTCTTGCCGTCAAGCGTGCCAATGGCAAGACCAAACTCAAATTTGCTTCCGAGCTTGGGTTTGCCGATCTTCAAATCACCCTGCATCAGACGATACACAAGATCCCCTGCAATCTCAAAAGGCTTAGCCTGATTCATGGTATTGCTGAGGTAACTCGGGTTGCGCGTCAAGGAGAGCGCATAAGCCTCCGTTGCCGGGTCAATGCCGACCTTTTTCAGGAACTCCTCATCATTCAGCAGTTCATTCGGATCCGGCCACTCGCCTTCTTCCGACTCCGCGAGGGCTTTATCGATCTCTGTCAGCAGCTTTGCTGCCAAGGCATCCAGTTCCTTGCTGTCCGTGGCCTGCTTGCCCTGCATAATAACAGCAGCATCCGAGACAGCATCCTTGATCTGCCGGGCAAGGCCTGTCTTGGAGCCGCAGCCCACCATCATCAGTGCCAGAGCCGCCACCAGTACGGCAGCTGCCAGTTTCTTGAACAATTTCATGCTTCATGCCTCCTTCTTCGTCAGACATTATCCTATGCAGCCCGGACATTTTCCAAGCCTGCTTTCTTTCATTTTACCGTCACATTTACAATACTGTCAATGCACAGAAGCCCTAAAGTTTTTCCAGCAAATTTCAGCAATTCGCGCAAAAAAGGCTGCCGCACAGTCTGTGCAGCAGCCTTTTGGGCTTAGTAATCGTTTTCGCAGCCAAGCAGGAATTTCATGTAGGCAAAGGTGCGCTCCCGTCCAAGGTCCCGCACCATGCACAGCAGCTTTTCCAGCAGCGCCCGGGTCTCCGGGTGCATCAGGTAGTGATCCTTGCTGCGCTGGTAGTACTCCCACGCGGAGGCATCGGTGTACTTGTCGCCCAGATAGATCTGGCTTGCCGCCACCCGGTCGCACACCATCTCGCAGACGTAGCGCAGGGGAATCTTCATGCCGGTCAGGCCGGTCTTGGTGGTGCTGTAATCGATCCAGTATTCCAGATGATGCTTGTTGCGCCCCTTGTGGTGCAGCCACGCCGAGGTGTAGCCCTTGGCCGCGCGCTCGGCCTCGTTGGGGCTGTGGTCGCCCTGATAGTAGATGCACCCGGGGATGAACTCGGTGGGGCTGTACTTGCTCAGGTCGTGGGCAAGGCCCTGCTCATACAACCCGCATTCAAAGCAGTATTTCATCACCAGCAGCTTGTGCCGGGTGATGGTCTCGAAATGACCTTTGATGTTCATGCTGTTATTCCCTCCACTGCACCGTGATGCGTCCCTCTTTCAGCCCGCGCAGATCATCGCTTTCGGAAAAATCCTCCCGGTCCATGGTCAGGTTGGGGTTGTAGTAGGGGTCGTGCAGGATGTTCGCCTTGCCGTGCACCTCGTACAGACGCTGCTGCTCGGCGGCAAAGCGCCGTGCCTTTACCGGGTCTTTCTCGTCCCCGCCGCGGCTCTTGCTCTCGTAATGGGTCAGCTGGGCGTAGGGCGTCCACGCAATGCGATAGCCCGCATCCCGCACCCGCAGGCAGAAGTCCACATCATTGAAGGCCACCGCAAAGGCTTCGTCTAGCCCCTTTACCTCGTCCCACACGCTGGTCTTTACCAGCAGGCAAGCACCGGTCACAGCAGAAAAGTCCTGCACCGTGGCGGTGCGGAACATATAGCCGCTGCCGCCGGCCTTTTTGTACTTGTGGCTGTGCCCCGCGTAGCCCCCCAGCCCGGTGATGACGCCTGCGTGCTGGATGGTCTCGTCCGGGTAAAAGAGCATTGCACCGCACACTGCCGCCCCGCCGGGGTGGGCGCATTGGCGCAGAAGTTCGGTGAGCCAGTCGCTGCTGCGCACCTCCACGTCGTTATTCAGCAGCAGCAGATACTCGCCCGTGGCGTACTTGCGGCCAAAGTTGTTGATGCCGGAAAAGTTGAAGCCCTTTTTCGGGTAGGTGACCACCCGCAGACCGTCGTAGCGCTGCTGCGCCTTTTTATAGTAGGCAAAGGTGGCCGGGTCGGTGGAGTTGTTCTCCACCACGATGACCTCAAAGTGCTCCCATTCGGTCTTTGTCCAGATGCTGTGCAGGCACTTTTCCAGATCCTCGGTGTGGTCCTTGTTGGGGATGAGGATGCTTACCTTGGGTTCGCCCACGATGTCCCATTTCACCCGGTAGGTGCTGGGGAACAGGCCGTCCTCCACCGTGCCGGTGCGCCCGGTGCGGGTCAGGTGGTCTGCCAGCGCCTTTTTGGCTGCTGCCGCAACGTATGGCTTGGCGTCTGCGCCGCCGGAGGTAGACCCCGCGTGCACCCGCCAGTAGTAGAGCACCTGCGGCACATGGGCAGCACCGCCGGTCTTTTCCAACAGCCGCAGGAACAGATCATGATCCTGACTGCCGTCGCATTCCGGGCGTTCGCCGCCCAGCTGCTCCCACAGCGCTTTTTGGAACACCGCCAGATGGCAGATGTAGTTGCAGCACAGCAGGTAGTCCGGGGCGTAGTCCGGCTTGAAGTGCGCCACCATGGGGCGGCGGATGCTCTTGGTGAACAGTGCTTCATCGCTGTACAGAAAACCGTCCGGTTCGCCGCGCTGCCGCAGCTGTAAGATGGCCTTGCCCATGGTGTACAGGGCATGGGGTGCCAGAATGTCGTCGTGGTCAGCCAGCGCCAGATACTCCCCCGTTGCCAGCTGCGCGGCGGCGTTGGTGTTGGCGGCAATGCCCTGATTTTCGATCTTTTTGTATACGATCTGTTGATTCTTTTGCTGATATTCCTTTACGATCCGCTCCACGTCCCCGTGGGCGGCGTCCGAAGCATCGGCAAGGCAGAGCTGCCCGTTGGGCGCGGTCTGTCCCACAAAGGAATCCAGAAATTCCCGCAGGTATTTTTCCGGGGTGTTATACAGCGGGGTCAGCACCGAGATGGTGGGCAGGCCGCAGTCTGCCGCCGTTTTGCCTGCCATCTCTGCGCGCTGCGCCTCCAGCACCTTTTTGGCGGGCAGGTAGCGCGCACGCTTGCCAAAGCAGCGGCGCTTTACAAAGCCCGCGCCGCGCCTGACCATGGTGGGCAGACCCTCGTCCTTTGTCAGCTGCACGGCATAGCCGGCCAGCTCCTTGGCGCGTTTCAACCGTACATTCATATCAGACCTCGCCGCGCTGGGTCGCCTTGTAGGCGGCGCAGACTGTCTGGGTGTCCCCGTTCATTTTCAGGTGGCCGTGGCTCAGCCATGCCACCTTGGTGCACATCCGCTCGATCTGCTCGATGGAGTGGGACACCAGAATGACCGTGGTGCCGCCCGCCATCAGCTCCTGCATCCGCTTTTCGCACTTCTGCTGGAACAGGAAATCGCCCACCGACAGCACCTCGTCCGCAATGAGGATATCGGGCTTGGTAATAGTGGCAATGGCAAAGCCGATGCGCGCCACCATGCCGGAGGAGTAGTTTTTCAGCGGCACATCCAGAAAGTTTTCCAGTTCGCTGAATTCTACGATCTCGTCAAATTTTTCGTCCAGATACTTGGGCGAGAAGCCCAGCACCGTGCCGTTGAGGTAGATGTTCTCGCGGGCGGTCAGATCCATATCAAAGCCCGCGCCCAGCTCAATGAGCGGGGCGATGGTGCCGTTTACGGTCACCTTGCCCTTACTGGGCTTGTACACCCCGGCAATGGTCTTGAGCAGGGTGGATTTGCCCGAGCCGTTCAAGCCCACAAGGCCGTAAAAATCGCCGGGCATAATATCCAGACTGACGTCCTTTAAAGCGTAGAACTCGTCGTATTGCAGCCGCCCCTGCACCATGGCCAGAAAGTACTCCTTCAGGCTCTCATGCTTTTCCTTGGAAAGGTTGAAGCACATGGAAACATTGTCCACTTTGATGATCGGTTCCATTGTTCACCCTCCTTAAATGTGCAGCACAAAGCGGTCCTGCGTTTTGCGGAACACCTGCAGCCCCACTACCATGGACACTACCGCGCAGATGCCGCAGACAAGGAACATATTCCAATCCAGCGGGATGCCCCACATCACCGTGCGGCGGAAGCCCGTGATATACCAGTACATAGGGTTCAGCTTGATGATCTGCTGCATATTGAAGCCGCCGATGGAAAAGGTCATCTGGGTGGGGTCGTAGAAGATGGCGGAGAAATACAGCAGCGCGGTGACGAACACGCTCCAGATATGCATGATATCCCGGAAGAACACCGTAGCCGCCGCTAAGAACATACTGACGCCCAGACTGAAGAAGAACAAGGTCACCAGCGGGTACAACGCCTCGAAAATGGTCAGGTGGAAATGCGCGCCGGTAAAGATCATGACCAGCAGCAGCGCCACAAAGCTGAACACACAGTTCACCATGGCAAAGCAGCACTTTTCCAGCGGGAAGATATACTTGGGGATATACACCTTTTTCAGCAGCGGGGCGGCGCTGAGCACGCTGCTCATGCTGGTGGAGGTAGCCTCGTTGAAGAAGTTGAACAGCAGCTGACCGCACATCAGAAAGACGGCAAAGTTGTCGATGCCGCTGCCCCGCATATCCATCAGACTGCTGAACACCGCCCAGTACACAAGGCACATGAGCAGCGGGTTCAGCACGCTCCACACCACGCCCAGCACGCTGCGGCGGTACTTCAGCTTGAAATCACGGCTTACAAGGTTCCACAGCAGATAGCGGTAGCGCCAGAAGCCGTTCCACATTGCTTTGAGTTTTGCCACGGGCGATCACCACTTTTCAAAATACTCGAACTTCTGGGCGGCAAAGGGCTCGTGCAGCTTGTCCTTTGCGCTGGTCTTGTGCTCGCAGCCGCAGTCCGGCCACTGCACGTTGACGGTGGGGTCATCGTAGGGGATGCCGCCCTCACTGGTGGGGTCGTACACATCGGTGCACTTATAGCAGAACTCTGCCACATCGCTCAGCACCAGAAAACCGTGGGCAAAGCCCTCCGGGATATAGAACATCTTCTTGTTGTCCTCGGAAAGGGTCACGCCCACCCACTTGCCAAAGGTAGCGCTGTGCGGGCGGCAGTCCACGGCTACGTCATACACCTCGCCCTTGGTCACGCGCACCAGCTTGCCCTGTGTGTGGTTCTTCTGGAAGTGCAGCCCGCGCAGCACGCCCCGGGTGGAGCGGCTCTGGTTGTCCTGCACAAATTCCTTGTCGATGCCAGCCTCTGCAAACTGATCCTTCTGGTAGGTCTCCATAAAATAACCGCGGTCGTCGCCGAACACCTGCGGCTCAATGACCACCACGCCGGGGATCTCGGTCTGCGTAAAAATAAACTTACCCATGATATTGTACCTCTCTTTTTTTCTGAAAGTTTTTTCTTTATCTGGAAAAGTCTGGTTTAAAACAGGCTTTTACGCTTTGTTGCGTCGCTTTGCCGTTTTGCGGCGTTTTTTCAGGCGTGCATGCAGCCGCAGCACCAGCACCGTGACCACCGCCGCGCCCACGGTGCAGCCCACTGAGATGCCCGCCAGCAGCCATGCGCTGCTGCCCGGCTCCACGTCTCTGGCGGCTTCCAGCGTTGTGCCGGTGCTCTGCTCCAGCAGCTCGGCAAGACCCGTGATCTCGGCTTTTACCCGCACGCTGGTGCTCTCCTGCTTTGTGCCGCCGTTCAGGGTGTACACCGCATACACGGCAGGCTCTGCGCCCAGCAGATACTGCTCCGGCAGCTCTAAGTCCACGGTCACGTCCTGCGCGGATAAGCCCTCGGCCAGCAGCAGCTTCACCCCGGGGTCGGCCACAGTAACGGTGCCAAGGCTCTGCCCGCCGCCCGCCACTGCCAGCTGTTCAGTGACCGTGCCGCCGGGCAGCTGGGTGTAGTTTTTATAGGTAGCAAAGGCGTAGTCCAGCAGGGTGCGCATATCGTTATATTTATCGGTGCTCAGCTGGCTTTGCATGGTCACGCAGATCAGGCGCACCCCGTCCTGCTCCGCCAGACAGGCATAGCTGTACCGGGCGGTGTTGGTGTAGCCCAGCTTGGAGCCCAGCACGCTGTCGATGTGGTAGCGGCTGGAACCGATGCGGATCTTATCCTGCTGGGAGAAGTAGCGGGTCACCGGCTGAATGTTGGTGGACTGCATGGTGTACATCTGGTTGCGGGTGAACACCTCCTCAAACCCGGGCTGCTGCAGCGCCCAGCGCAGGATCTGCGCCATATCATAGCAGCTGGTGTAGTGGTCCTCATCGCTGATGCCGTGGGGGTTGGAAAAGTGGGTGTGGGCAAGGCCAAGCTCCTCCACCTGTGCATTCATGGCCGCCACGCCGTCCGCGATGGTGCCGCCGCCGAAATACTCTGCCAGCAGGTTGGCGCCATCGTTGGCGCTTGCCATCTGAGTGGCGTACAGCGCATCCACCAAGGGGACTTCTTCCCCTTCCAGCAGAGCGATGTGACTGGAATCCGTGCCCGCCAGCGAGTAGACATCCTCGTGGGTCACGGTCAGCTTTACATCGTCCCAGTCTCCCTGCGCCTTTTCGCAGGCAAGGCCAAGGGTCATCACCTTGGTAATGGAGGCCGGGTGCAGCTCCTCGTCCATATTCTGCTGCGCCAGCACAAGGCCGGTATCCGCATCCACGATGCAGTATGCCCGGGTATTGGCCAGCGCCGGGCCGGCTGCTGCCGCGCCGGGCACCAGTACAGCACCTATCAAAAGCAGCACAGTGCACAGTGCTGCGGTAAATTTTTTCATCTGGTATACTCCGCTTGTCAGTTTTATGCCAGTAAGACATCATTTGGAGTATACCACATTTTTTCCCCGCTGAAAAGAGATTTACGCATTCCTTTGCCCCAGCAGCACCGGCTGCAGCTGCTCGCCCCGCAAAGCGGCGTCCACGGCGGCGGGCAGCAGGGCAAGGTCGGCCTTCAGGCTCTGGGGCTTGGCAAAGGGGTCGTCCTGCCCGTAGGGCACAAAGTAATAGTGCTTGCGCTGGCATAGCCGTGCTATGTTTTCCCCGGAAGCGCCAAGGCCGTCGTTGGTGGAAACTGCCAGCACCACCGGGCTGCCCACCCGCAGCAGGCTTTTGGCAGCAAGGGTCACCGGCGTATCCGAAAGCCCCGCCGCCAGCCGCGCCAGCGTTGCGCCGGTGCAGGGGGCGACCACCAGTGCCTGTGCCAGCCGCCGGGGTCCCAGCGGCTCCACCGCCTGCAAGGTGTCCAGCACCGGTTGCCCGGTAACGGCCTGCAACCGCTGCCGCCAGCTTTCCCCCGTGCCAAACCGGGTATCCAGCTGCGCGGCAAAGCTCATAACGGGCAGCAGCGTCCAGCCCTGTGCCGTCAGCGCCTGCGCCGCGCCCAAGGCATCCTCCAGCGTACAAAAGCTGCCGCACACCGCAAAGGCAAGACAGCCCTTTTTCTCTGTGGTCATACCCTTTCCTCCCGCTCCTGCAAAATAGTCTGCACCGTGCGTGCCAGCGCCTCCCCTGCCGTTTCCGGGGCCCAGACTGTCGGCAGGCTCAGCGCGTGCAGCGCCGTGTGCCCCAGCCGCCGGGCGGCAGCAAAGTCTGTGCCGCCGGGCTTTGAGGCCAGATCCACGATCAAACACCCCTTCGGCAGCGCTGCCAGCCCCTGCGCCGTCAGCACCGGCGCAGGGATGGTGTTCACCACCGTATCAAAGGCGGCAGCTGCGGCGGCAAGCTCTGTCAGCGGCACCGCCCGCAGCCCCTGCTCCTCGGCCATCGCCCGCTGCACCGGGCGGCGTGCCGCCACGGTCACCCGCGCGCCCAGTGCTGCCAGACGCACCGCCAGCGCCCGCCCCACCGGGCCAAAGCCCAGCACCAGCACCGCCGCGCCCCACAGGGTACGGCTGCGCCGTTCCAGCAAAATGCCGATGCAGCCCTCGGCGGTGGGGATGGCATTATACACAGTCAACTCCGGGCGGGCAAAGTAGTCCACCAGTTCCACCCCTGCCGCCCGGGCGATGGTCCTTGCACTGTCCGTTACCTTGCCGCCCAGCGCCAGCGCACCGGGCTTTGCCGCGCCCAGCAGCTGCGCCAGCGGCAAACCGGACTGTTCCAGCGGGAGCGGCAGCAGGATGTAGTCTGCCTGTGGCAGCTGCTGCACGCCGCCCACCGTATATCCTGCCCGCGCCAGTGCACGCCCTGCCGCCGCCTGCCGGGCATCACTGCCCACCACCGCAAACCGCTTTGTCTGCTTCATGCTGTCATCTCCCCTTTTCCGCTGTGCGCCATCCTATGCGGGCGGGCAGAAATGCGTGCGGGGAAGCCTTGCGGCACCGCCTGCAAAAACGGGGTACAGAAACGCCCGTAGGCGTTTCTGTACCCCGAAATCAAACGATTCTTCCGCTCTCAGCTGCGCTCCCCGGTCAGGTCGGTGCGGCGGGTCACCTTGTGGATGGTGCCGTCCGGCTCCTGAATGGACGTGCGCTCCAGCTGGCTGCGCAGGCTGGCCTTGATGTCGGCCAGATACTCCTGCCGCAGCGCCTGCTGCTCGGCTTTTTCGGCCTCGGTCAGGCCGGTGGTCTTGCTCTTTTTGGCCAGCGCATTGATGCGGGCGATTTTTTCTTCCGTCATGGGGGAACCTCCTGTATTTCATCGTAAAATATGCTATAATGTAGACAAGACCATTATAGCAAAGGATGATACCAATGGCAACACAACGCAACTATGCCCAGCAGATGGACGCCGTGCTGGCGGGGCTTGGCGATACCCGCCCGCGCCTTTTGCTCCACGCCTGCTGCGGTCCCTGTTCCAGTGCTGTGCTGGAACAGCTGTGCCGGTATTTTGAGATCACGGTGCTGTACTATAACCCCAACACATGGCCAGCGGCAGAGTATTACCGCCGGGGCGAGGAGCTGCAAAAGTTCGTGGCGGCAGCCCACCCGCTGGGGGTGACCGTGGTGGAGGACAGTTACGACCCGCAGCAGTTCTACACCGCCGTAGCCGGGCTGGAAAACGAGCCGGAGCGCGGCAGCCGCTGCACCGTCTGCTACCGGCTGCGGATGCGCCGCGCCGCGCAGTACGCCCGGGACAACGGCTTTGACTGGTTCACCACCACCCTGTCCATCAGCCCCCACAAGGACGCCGCCCGCATCAACGCCATCGGGCAGGAACTGGAAGCCGAATTCGGGGTCAAGCACCTGCCCTCGGACTTCAAAAAGCACAACGGCTACCTGCGCAGCCTGCAGCTTTCGGAGCAGTACGGCCTGTACCGGCAGGACTACTGCGGCTGCGAGTTCAGCGCCAAAGCAAGAGGCATCGAGGGATAACGCAAAACGATTTGAAATATCCTCCGCTGCGCTTTGGATATTATCAGCGGAATCATTATTTATAATTTGTCCCCCGGGAAAATCTGCGGATTTTCCCGGGGGACTTTTTCACGAGTGGGGATTGGAACGAACTCCCTCAGTCAAAACCTGACGGTTTTGACAGCTCCCTCTGGGAGGGAGCCTTTGGCATGGCGGGAAAGTTCCCGGTTTAATTGCAAAGTGTACGGACGCGACAGCTCCCCCTCGGGGGAGCTGTCGCGCAGCGACTGAGGGGCTATAAATGGAGAAGCGAAAAAAGCGTTAAAGCGATAGCGCCGACTGGCGCAGCGCTAGCTTTTTTGTGCTTCGACTTCTTCTTTAGGTTTGTCAAGGGCGTGCAGCCCTTGGCCCGTGGCGGGGTGGGTGGAGTCCAGAGGTAGGGAGGGGGGAGTCGGAACACCCCTCCCTGCCTCTGGCCCAGCGGAGCGTCCCTGCGCGCTAAAAGCAAGCTGGAACTTTCCCTGCGGAGCATCTTCTAAATCGTCCCCGCTCCCGGCATTGCCGCGCCAGCGGCACATCATTCCTCCGGCAGCTTTGCCACCAGCAGGGTAAAGAGCACCAGCCCCACGCAGGGCACGATGTTGGAGGCCATACCGGCGGCAAGCCCCGCGCGCTCAGCCACCATGCCGATGACCCACGGCATCAGGATGGCACCGCTGGAGGCCACCGGCAGCATGATGCCCATGCTGGTCACGCTGGTCATGCGTCCCGCGCTGGCCACGGCGGTGGGGTTCAGCCCGGACATGGAGATGGCAAAGGCGAACAGCAACGCAATGGCTGCGCCCTGCGTGTGCGCCATGACCAGCAGCACATAGAACACGGTGCACAGCACGCTCATGCCTACCATAGCCTTGCGGGGGGTTTTAAGGGGGAACACAAAGGCAATGAGCAGACGTCCCACCAGCGTAGCGCCCCACATCACGGTGACGGTGTAGGCCGCCAGCGTGCCCGCAATGATGCCGCTGCCTTTGAAGTAGGTCACCATCCAGCCGTTGACGCTCTGCTCGGCGGCGTTCTGGAAAAAGAGCAATCCGGTCAGCAGCCAGAAGCGGGCAGAGCGTAGAAAGCTCCAGTCGATGGCTTCCTTCTCTGCGCCGCCCTTGCTCCTGCCGCCGCGCAGCGGGGTAAAGACGTACACCAGCCAGAGCACAAAGCCCACGGCTGCCAGCAGAAAGACCGCCAGCTCGGTGCTTACCCGGGCTGCTGCCGCAATGAGGAAGGGGCACAGTAGTGCGCCGCAGGCGTAGCAGCTGTGCATCAGGTTCATGCCCCGGGTGCGGTCGGCGGAATGATCGCTGACCAGAATGGTACAGGTATTGATCACGCTGCCCTTAGCGATGCCTACCACAAAAAAGGCCGCTGCCAGCAGCGCCACTGCGCCGGTCAGCCCCATGACGGCGTAGCCCACCGCATAGCCGATGGTCAACAGCAGCACACTGCGTTTCATGCCCAGCGCACTGGGCAGCATGCCCATCAGCAGCCCCGCCAGCAGGTTGCCCACGCTCATCAGGGAGAGCAGTGTACCGGTCATGCCGTAGGCAAAGCCGTAGCGCTCCTGCAGCAGGCTGACCACCACACCTGCGCTGATGGCGCAGATGCCGCTGAAGAAAAAGGTCGCAAAGCCCGCATTGCGCAGGCGCGTGTTCTGTTGTTCCATGGTGTACCTCTCTTTGCGGAAATATCCTTTCTCTATTTAACCATTTTTTTGCGGCTTTGCAACCGGATTTTCTTACAAAAAGCAGCAAAAAACTGCCGCACAAAACGTGCGGCAGCCTTTTGCTTTTATAATATGTATTTCTCAGTCCAGATCTTCCGCTTCCAGCACCGCAACACCTTCGTTTTCAAAGGTCTTGCGGAGGATATCGGCCAGACCCGGGTTGGGTGCCTTGTTGTGGATACACAGGATGATCTTTCCGTTCAGGCTGGCGGCTTCCACGCCCACGGATGCACCGTCCGGCGGTACCCAGACGCCAAAATCCGTGGTGTACTGTGCCAGCTCCGGGGTGGCGGGCATCAGCGGGTTGCCCAGATAGCTGAGCCAGAAATCCGAAATGATGCCGCCGATGTACTCGCCCATCTGGAACACCCGCTGCTTGATGCGCAGGGGGGCTTTTTGCTGGTCCACCTTGTACACCCAGCCCATCTGCTCGGTCATGCGGCGGCGCTTGGACTGCGGCTGCAGATCCCGCTTGATATCTGCATCGATGTCAGATACAAGATCCGCAAGACGGGTCTTTGCGTGCAGCTGCACCGTATGCTCAAAGCTGCATACGCAGTTGTACAGCGCATGCGGCACACCGGCCACATCGCGGGTATCGGAGGAGTAGGAATACTGGATCTTCTCCTTGCCCAGATACTCCCGCATGGCCATGCACAGCAGACTCATCAGGGCGCTTACCGGCTTTGCGTTGTTTTCCAGTGCTTTTTCCACAAGGCTCTGCTTGCTCAGGCACACCCGGGTACGGCGCAGCGCACCCTCGTAGGTCTGCACTACGTCCCGCTGGATGGCATCGCTCCCGGCCTCCACGGGTGGATACTCTGCCAGCATGGCCTGCATATCGTAGGGCGGGTCGCACACGATCTGCTGCACCGCAAAGGCTGTGCCGTAACGCAGGTTGCAGTACTGCTCCAGAATGCTGGTGAACAGGGGCGATACCCCGTGGCCGTCCAGTAGGAAGTGGTGCCAGTCAAAGTAGATGGTATCCCCTTCGCAGCTGACGCAGAACAGATAGCCGTTCGTCTGTTCCGGGATATTGCGCATGGTGCTGCCGTGGTACACAAGGCAGGGCTCGGTGTTGGGCTCCAGCCACATCTCCCGCTTTTCCTGCACCAGACGCTGGGTATAATAAGGCGCACTTGCCAAGGCCGTTGTCAGTGCCCGCTGCAAAAGGGTGATATCCACCGCATCCCGCAGCGAGAACTGGTACCGGCACTGGACTTTTTCCCGACGAAAAAAATACATGACACCCTGAAAATTATATTCCGTCGAGCGCTGTTGTGTTTCCATTGGTTTTTTACCCCACGTTTGCTGCCAGATAATCCACCAGATCACCCATGGTGACAAAGTTGCGCAGCTCCTTTTCCGGGATGCGCAGACCAAAGGTCTCCTCAAGATCTGCCACAATGGTCAGGATCTCCATAGAGGACAGATCCAGATCGTCCATCAGGACGCTGCTTTCGGTCACATCCTCCGGCGATACCTCTGCGACGTCCTCCAGAATAGCCGTGATCTGAGAAATGATTTCTGCACGTTCCATCGTATTATGCTTCCTTTCTGTTGCGTTTTACTTGCGCACCAGCTTGCCCGTAGCGTTGCGGGGCAGCGGTGTTTCGCTGAACTCCACCACACCGATGCGCTTGTACAGCGGGACAGTGCGGTTCATCTGGGCAACAAAGTCACGCACGGTCTGCTGGTGCTCCTTTTCACAGTATACCACAACACCTATCTTTTTGCCCAGTTCTTTTACGATACATTCCTGTACGGCGGGACATTTTTCTACCATGCCCTCCAGCTCCTCGGGGCTGATGTTCTCGCCGCTGTCCAGAATGATCAGGTTCTTCTTGCGTCCGATGATGTAATAGTAACCGTCCTCGTCCACCCGGGCAAGGTCGCCGGTATGTACCCAGCCGTCCTTGTCGATGACCTCTGCGGTGCCCTCCGGGTCCTTATAGTAGCCCATCATCACGCAGTCGCCGCGCATGCACAGCTCGCCGTCCGGCTCGATCTTGTAGTCCATGTACGCGCTGCCCTGACCCACGGCGCCAATGTGCTTTTCGTCCTGTGCAAAGTTGATGATACCGGCGGCGCAGGTCTCGGTAGCGCCGTAGCACTGGATGACGAACATCCCGTTGTGCGCCATATCCAGCAGTACCTGCGGGTCAAACATGGCAGAAGAGCCGATAGGCACCCACAGATTGCCCAGACGGTCGCGGTGGCCGCGCATCACGTCCTTGTGCAGGGCGTTCATGATCATCGGCACCACAGACATGATCTGGCTGGGCATCTTCTGGATATCGCGGTAGAAGTTGCGGATATCGCTGCCCAAGTTCAGCGGCCAGCCCATGACGGTGGTGGAGAACAGGTCGATGAAAGCGCCCAGATGGAACATAGGCAGCACCATGTAGTGACCGGGCAGGGGCTTTGTCAGATCGATCTTGTCTGCCAACTGTGCGGAGATGGCCCACAGCACATGACCTGCGCTGAACAGGTTGCGCTCGCTCATCATAACGCCCTTGCTCAGGCCGGTGGTGCCGGAGGTAAACATCAGCACCATCAGGTCATCGTGACCGATGGGGTGCAGCTCGGCTGCCGGCTCATAGCTGCGGAAGCCGTCCATGGGACGCAGCAGGCCGCCATAGGCGGCTTCCAGCTGTGCCTTATTGCCGTAGTCCTCGCCGTCGGTCAGGATGGCGGCGGGCTCTACCAGCTCCAGCTCGTGGGACATCTCTTCCCAGCTCTTGCGCTGGTTCATCGGCACCAGCACGCAGCCTGCCATGATCGCGCCAAAGGTGTTTACCACATATTCGTAGCTGTTCTTGCTCAGCAGACAGATTTTTTTGCCTTTCACATCCGGGATGGTGCTCTGCAGGCAGGTGACCGTCCGGCGGACATCCTGTGCCAGCTCCTTAAAAAGGACGGTGGTCACCGTGTCGGTCTCCTCGGTGTAGTAACGGAAGGCTACGCGCTCGGGAAATTCCTTTTCCATGCCCTGTGTAATGGCATCGTACATGGTGTTCACGAATTTTTCCATTGTAGGCTCCATCCTGTTTTGTTCTGTTTGTTTTATACTCAGCGCAGCAATTTGCCCGTGGCGTTGCGGGGCAGCGGCTCTGCACTGAACTCCACCACACCGATGCGCTTATACAGCGGCAGGGTACGGTTCATCTCGGTAATATGATCCTGCACAGTCTGCTGCTTGTCCTGCGGGCAGTACACCACAGCGCCGATCTTTTTGCCCATTTCCTTCACGATGCATTCCTGCACGGCGGGGCATTTTTTCACAAGACCCTCCAACTCCTCGGGGCTGATGTTTTCGCCGCTGCCCAGAATGATCAGGTTCTTCTTGCGGCCAGTCAGGTACATATAGCCGTCCTCTTCCAGCCGGGCGATGTCGCCGGTGTGGAACCAGCCGTCCTTGTCGATGACCTCAGCCGTGGCCTCGGGGTCCTTATAGTAGCCCAGCATGATGGGGGTGCCGCGCATGCACAGCTCGCCATCGTCCAGCTTATACTCGCAGCTGTTGTCCACATGGCCCACGCTGGTCAGGTGCTTTTCCTCTTGGGAGGAGTTCCAGGCACCATCGCCGCAGGTCTCGGTCATGCCGTACATCTGGGCAATAAAGAAGCCCTTGTCCATCAGGTCCTTGAGCATCTGGGGGTCGAACATGGCTGCGCCGCAGGTCAGGACGCACAGGCCATTCAGGCGGTCGCGGCGGCCCTTCATCACATCCTTATACAGGCTCTTCAGCAGCACCGGCACCACAGCCATCACCTCGCTGTGCATCGCGCCGATATCGCGGTAGAAATACTTAAGGTCGTTGCACAGGTTGATGCAGTGGCCGGTAATGCTCCAGGATACCAGGCTGGTCATGGCCGAGATGTGGAACATGGGCAGCGCGGACAGCGAGCAGAACTTATCGGTGTCCCAGCCGGTCGCCTTGCGCACATCATCAAACGGATTCAGGAAGGCGGGCATGGCCGTAAACAGGTTCTTCTGGCTCAGCATAACGCCCTTGCTGCGGCCGGTGGTGCCGGAGGTAAACATGATAAAGGCCATCGCGGCAAGATCTTCCACTTCCTTTACATCCTGTGCGGGGGCAAAGGCGGTAAAGGCATCCATCGGCTCCAGCTTTGCACTGTAGGCATCCGCCAGGGCAGGCTCCCACTGCAGATACTCACCGTCCTGCAGCACACAGACCGGCTCCACCAGATCCAGCTCGTACTGGATCTCGTCCCAGTTCTTGCCCATATTCAGCGGCACTGCCACACCGCCCGCCAGCACGGTGCCGTACATGCAGATGACATAGTGGTAGCTGTTGCGGGCCAGGATCGCGACCCGCTGCCCCTTGACATCCCCTGCCTTACTGCGCAGGAAGCTGACGAACCTGCGCAGATCCTGGGCATACTGGCGGTAGTACACCTCCGTTACGCCCCGTTTTGCCTCGTCATAATACCGGATTGCCACGCGGTCCGCATAGATCGTTTCCATATTACAAAGTGACTGATACAGCGATGTGACCATAATTTTACCCTCCCGAAGCATTTTGTCCTGCCCAGTGTCCGGCTCCGTCCTTCGGGGCGCAGCCCGGGCGCTCAACTGTGCCCAGTATACAATATCTTCCAGTGCAATGCAATACTTCTGCAACATTTAATTTCCAGCATTGACAATTTTTACTTGCATATCTTTCGGTGCGGTTCGGCCAAATTCTACCTTTCGTTGCAATCTGTCCGTTCCTGTGCTACAATTTTTAGCGCAAAATACCAGTTCCGGTATGATGCGGACTGCAAAACAAAATTGACAGTCTCTATAAAAAGCATTATACTAGCCATATATCATGACAATGCTGTATAAAAATCGATCGTTTGCGCCGTATCCGGCTTTTTTCTTGAGGGGTATTGGTCCGGCGCAGGGAAGGAATCTTTCATGGAAACAACCAAGCCCCGCACTGTCAGCTCCATCGGGATGTTTGATATGCTCAAGGGCGCAGGGATGCTGGCCATCGTACTGGGGCACACTGCGGAGCTTTATCCGCTTCAGTTGTCGAACGGCCTGTCGCTGACCGCCTTTTTGGTCTTTGTCTACCGCGAAACGCTGATGGCGGCCTTTTTCATCGCCAGCGGCTACGGCTTCCGCAAGCGCTCCATCGGCAAGTGCATCCACCAGCAGCTCAAAAGCCTGCTCAAGCCCTTTTGCTACACTGCGATGTTCACCACGGTGCTGCATTTTATCATTCACTATAAGACTTTTCACTACCTGCCCGGCTCCCTGAGCGAGAGCATCAAGGTGGCGGGCGGTTTTCTGCTGGGTCTGCCCCATACGGCTACCTACTTCGGGCAGGAGTTCTTTTCCTGCGGGCCCATGTGGTATCTGCTGGCGCTGCTGATGGGCTGGATCGCGCTGGACGTTATCCTGAACATCTTTCCGGAGCGGTACATCCCGTGGGCGGTGGGCGGCTGCGCCCTGCTGGGCTGGGGTGCCAGCCTTGTATGGGAACTGCCCTTCTGCCTGATCCAAGGCGCGGTGATCACGCCGTACCTGTACCTTGGTTACCTTGCCAAGCGTCAGCACTGGCTGGATCAGCCCTTGTCCCGCCGGATGTCCTGCATCCTGTGGGCAGCCGTGCTGCTGATCCCGGCGGCTGCCTTTGCCACCGGCATCACCGACTGTGTGTCCATGGCAGAGTGGACCTTAGGCCCCATCAGCATCCTGTTGGACGGCCTTGCCGGCCTGCTGTTCGTCCGGCTGTTTCTGCGGCTGAACCGGCACCGAAACGCGCTGGTAAGCTTTTTTGAGGCCATTGGCCGCCGCTCCCTGTACATCTTCTGCATACATACCGTAGAGCTTACCGCTATTCCGTGGTATCTGTTCGCGGCGAAATACGCCGACCGCCCTGTTTTGGGCATCTGCCTGCAATATGTCCTTTCGCTGGGCTCCATCTGGCTTGTCTGTGCCCTGCTGCAACGGCGGCGGGATCTGGTCATCAAGCTGTTCCCCGCCCGGCGGCACACCCCGCAGGTACACTACACCCCACGGCACTGATATTCTGAATGTTCCGGCTGCGGCGGCGCAGCCGATCTTAGGATAAGGAAGAGGAGGATCCCGTTATGAACCACGATGCCCCCGTGACCCCTGCTGCCCTGCAGGCGCACATTGCCGAGCTGGAGCAGCAGCTCAAGCTTTCGGACGAGGGTGTTTCCCAGCTGGCGCAGCGTTGTCTGGAGCTGGAACAGCAACTGCTGACCTGCCAGACCGAGCTTTCCATGCACAGCGCCGAGGCCGAAAACATTACCCTTACCCTGCCGCAGCTGTTCTATGACACCGGCAGCGGCTTTTCGCCCCGGGAATGCCTGATTGCCACCGAGGATGTCTATAATGAGCTGACCCATGAGGTATCGGTCACCTTTATTCTGCCGGAGGACGCCCGCGCCGTCCGGCTGGACCCGGGCGAACTGGCCTGCTGCATCACTGACCTTGCCATTTCGGACGAACGCATCAGCTTTCAGCCGGTCAACGGCCTTGTATTGCAGGAGGACAGCCTGCTGTTTTTGGACGTAGACCCCAACCTTTCGCTGCACTGCACCACCGGCTTTGGTGCCGGCATGAAGTTTGCGGTGAACTATCACTACTACCCGCTGGGACGTTTTCTGCACGAGCAGCCCGGCAAATCTCTGCTGCGGGCGCTGAACGACCTGAAGCTGAAAAACGCCACCGCTGCGCAGGAAGCAGCCGAGGTATTGCAGGCCAGCCGCGCCGAGTGTATGCGGCTGAACCAGCAGCTGCTGACCCTGCAGGGCATCCAGCACGAATATCAGGTCTCGCTGGAAAATATGCGCGCCAGCAGCAGCTGGCGGCTGACCGCCCCGCTGCGCAAGCTGCTGACCCTGCTGCGCGGCCACTGAGCCCGCCCGATATTCTGCCCGGAGGAGTTGGATCATGTACACCAGTTACAGTACCCTGCAACGCAAGCAATTGTCCAAGCAGGTCTATACCGATACCCAGAGCACCTATCTTCTGGTCTACGCGCCGGGGCGTCACAAGGCGCTGGAAACGGCGCTGCAAAACCAGCTGCACCGCAAGTTCCGTCTGGTGACCCGGCTGGAGGGCGAGCTGACCCCCGCTGTGGCCGGGGTGCTGCTGGTAAGCGAGGATGTGGAGTGCACCCCCACCGCCCTGACCTATTTTGCCGCCGCCCTGCGGGAGGGCGCAGACCTTGCGGTCTGCGATGCTTCCTTTGGCTTTGACGGCGCTACCGCCTTGTACCTGAGCACTCAGCACCTGCCCGGCAGCCGCTGCGCACTGGTGTCCCGCGCATTGCTGGACGAGGTACGCGCCGCCGCCCGGGGCAAGGACAGCGTTACCGAGCTGCTGCGTCTGGCCCATGCCATGGCGCAGCACAGCTGCCGCATCCCGCAGGCACTGCTGCACTTCCGCCGGGAGCTGTGCGCCGACGACGTGTTCTCCGCCAAGGGACGCCGTGCGCTGATTTTAAGCCACGAGCTGACCATGACCGGCGCGCCCATCGTGCTGGTAAGCGCCGTGCCGGTGCTGCGCAACCTTGGCTTTGAGGTGGTGGTGCTGGGGCCGGCGGACGAAGGCTCGTTGCCGCTGTTTCTGGATGCCGGGGCCGCTGTGGTCACCCGCCCGGACTGCGTTACTTCCAGCGCCCTGTGGGGGCTGGCCACCAGCGCAGACCTTGTGCTGGCCAACACGGTGGTGGAAGCCCCGGTGGTGAACACCCTGAACGGCTCCTTTGTGCCGGTGCTGTGGTGGCTGCACGATGCCTTTGCGGGCTACCCCTTCATCTCTCACAGCATCCCCAAGGCGCTGGGCAAAAATATCCATGTCTGCGCCGTAGGCTCCCACGCCACCGCCGCCATGCACTCCATCCGGCCGGATTTTGAAATCGAGCAGCTGATCTACGGTCTGCCGGACTACGCCGCCGAGCAGTTTCCCCGCTATGACATCAGCTTTGCCGGGGGGCGTCCCCTCTTTGTAACGGTAGGCTCGCTGGAGCACCGCAAGGGTCCGGATATCTTCTGCAATGCCATCCGGCTGCTGCCCTCTGCGGTGCGGGAAAAAGCCGTCTTTCTCTTTGTGGGCAAAGCCGCCGACAAGGGAATGTACAGCGCCGTGGACAGTCTGGTGCGGGACTACCCCCAGACCGTTTTCTACCGCAAGCGGCTGGAGCGCCCGGAGGTCAAATCCCTGATGGAGCAGTGCAACTGCGTGGTGTGTGCCTCCCGGGATGACCCCATGCCCACCTTCGTCACCGAGGGTCTGATCTTCGGCAAGCCCTCCATCGTATCCGAGCACACCGGCACCGCCGGGCTTGTGACCGAGGGCGTGGACGGTTTCCTCTACAAGGACGACGACCCGCAGCAGCTGGCCGATAAGCTGACTTGGGCCATCGAGCACCCGGAAGCGCTGATCGCCATGCACGACAGCTGCCGCCGCCTGTACGAGCAGCAGTTCTCCAACGAATCCTATGTAGCCACCCTGACAAGGCTGGTAAAAGAGCTGACAGACGGGAACGAATAATGAAAAAGCAATACCGGGTAGCCACGCGCTGCCCGGTATTGCTTTTTAGCAGGTTCGCCCTCTCAGTCACCTGCGGTGACAGCTCTCCCAAAGGGAGAGCCAAGAGCACTGCCGAAAACTTTCTCATTACACTTAAAACTTCAGCAACGAACTTAACGGCTTGGCTCCCCCTTTGGGGGAGCTGGCGCGGGAGCGCCTGAGAGGGCGCAGGCTGTTGACCGTATTGTATATGATAGCAGCAGCAATGAGAAAGTTCTCCGCAACGGATTCTCATTTTATCAAATCCCCCAAATTGCAAAACAAAGTTCCGCTTCCGTTCACAAAGGGCGGCGGGAGATGTGCTATACTGGTTCCAGAATTTCTGGTTGTGAAAGGAGTTTTGTTTCCATGAGCCAAGCCGCCGCACAGCAGCCCTCCCGCAAAAAGACTGTGCTCTCTCTGCTGGTGCTGCTGGCACTTACCTGCATCATCGTGTTCATTTTTAAGGATCACTGGGCCGAGATCACCACGGCGCTGGCGCAGCTGTCGGTGTGGCAGGTGCTGGCGGTGCTGGCGGTCGGCCTCAGCTACCCCCTGCTGGAAGGATGCGTGGCATGGGTCATCGTGCGCAGCCGTCTGCCGCAGTTCAAGCTGTGGCAGGGGCTGGATGTGGGCTGGTGCGGCACCTTTGGCAACGTGGTCACGCTGGGTGCCGGTGCGGTACCGGTGCAGCTGTACTACCTGCACAAGGCCGGGCTGTCACTGGGTCCCGGCGCAGGACTGATGACGCTGGAATACGTTTTCCATAAGACCACCGTGCTGCTGTACGCCACCGTGATGCTGCTGTTGCAGCACCGCTGGCTTGCCGCCAACACCACCGGCGTCATGCGCTATCTGCCCATGGCATACGCTGTGGTAGCGGTGATTATTGTGGCGCTGGTGCTGCTATGTGTTTCGCCACTGGTGCAAAACCTCGCCCGCTGGCTGCTGGGCTTTCTGCCCAAGACCGAAAAGTGGCAGCAGCGCCGCTCCGACTGGCTGGAACAGCTGGAAGTGCTGGGCACCGAGAGCCGCCGCCTGCTGGCAGATAAGCCCCGCTGCCTGAAAATTTTTGCCTTGCAGGCACTCAAGCTGTTCGGACTGTTCTGCCTGCCCTACCTGTGCATCCGGTTCATGGGGCTTTCGCCGCTGGGCTTCTGGCAGGTGCAGCTGCTCACCAGCCTGATGCTCTTCGTTTCCAACGCTCTGCCTAATGTGGCCGGAATGGGCTCGATCGAAACAGCCTTTCTGCTGGTGTTCGGCAGCTTTCTGGAGCAGGGCGAGGTGATGAGCGTGCTGATGCTCTACCGCATCGCCAGCTATTATGTAGTATTTGCCGCCAGTGCCGTGGGCTTCTTCATCGCCCAGCGGCATTTGACGCAAATGGAGCCGCCAAAGGAGGCGTAAGCGGATGAAAAGCTTCCACATTCCCCGCACCGCTTTATTTTTTATCCTGTTTGCACTGGCAGCTTTTGCGGTGCTGTACCGTCCCATCGACCTGAAAGCACTGGTACGCGCCAGCTCGCAGGGCACGCTCCGCACCGAGGAAGTGGCGCATTTTGGCAGCACAAACGACATGGACTATCACCTCCTCTCCATGGACAGCGAAGCGTTCCAACAAACGGCAGAATTGCTTTCCACCGTCTCCTGCCGCAAAAAGTTGAATCAGAACTATTCTTCCTACACCCACGATACCTTCCCGGTGCAGTCGGTCACCGTCAGCTTTTATGACGATGCCGAAAACCAGAAGTTTCTGCTGACGGTGTACTCTGACGGCGTGTGCATCCTGAACAGCGTCTATGTCAGCGTAAAATACCCCGGCGGCGGCGCAGCGCAGCTGTATGAACAACTGGTGGGGCTGGGGAAGTAAAAACAAAAATCGGGGCGTGCAGGTGGTCAAGCTGCACGTCCCGTTTTTGTTTTCTTTGCGTCGGCTGTGGTACCAAACACAGCCAGTGCCGCGCTGGAAGCAGCAGAGCAAACCGTGCTGCCGCTTCCCGTAGAAAAGAGAAAGGAATGGAGGAATGGAGCGGAGCGCTTGCAGACGCTCCTTTTTTCTGGTGCAACGCGGTTAGAATTAGCTAACCGCCGCTGCGAGAACAGGATACCACAGTCAGTTAGTCTTGTCAACCCTTAATTTGCAAATTTTTTCGCAAAGTTGCCGCGCCGCCGGGGTTTCTGCCGTTTTTCTACATTCTGCCCAAAGAACGCCCTTTCCGCTGGAAGAAAACCCACTTGTTTTCTATTGCTTTTTAAAACGGTTCTTGCTATTATAGTAACGCAAGATTTTGTGGGCAGGTTTTTATTTTTGTCTACACCTTGTAGTAAGGGCTGCCGCAGACGGCAGCGCAAGACCGTTTCGCCCCCAGAAAACCGCCCAGACAGAGCGGTTTTTCAAAGGCTCATTAGTTAGAAAACGCTAACTGCGTAATGGAGCAAGGAGGTTCCAATGATCCAGTTTGAACAGTGGGAAGGCTTTGAAGGCCGCATCTGGAAGGAAGAGGTCAACGTGCGTGACTTCATCCAGAAAAACTACACCCCCTATGACGGCGACGAAAGTTTTCTGGCCGGCCCTACCGAGGCTACCGATAAGCTTTGGGGTGCTTTGCAGCAGCTGCAGAAGGCCGAGCGCGCCAAGGGCGGCGTGCTGGATATGGAGACCGAGGTGGTCAGCAGCCTGACCTCCTACGGCCCCGGCTATATTGACGAAAGCCTGAAGGATCTGGAGCAGATCGTGGGTCTGCAGACCGACAAGCCCCTCAAGCGCGCCTTTATGCCCTACGGCGGCATCAAGATGGCAGAGCAGGCCTGCACCACCTACGGCTACCAGCCCTCTGCCGAGCTGCACAAGATCTTTACCGACTACACCCGCACCCACAATCAGGCCGTGTTCGATGCCTACACCCCGGAGATGAAGAAGGCACGCCACACCCACATCATCACCGGTCTGCCGGACACCTATGGCCGCGGCCGCATCGTGGGCGACTACCGCCGCGTTGCCCTGTACGGCATCGATGCACTGATCCAGTTCAAGCAGGAGGATCTTGCCAACTGCGGCGACGGCACCATGACCGATGACGTCATCCGTCTGCGCGAGGAGATCGCCCGCCAGATCAGCGCCCTGAAGGGCATGAAGAAGATGGCCGAAGCCTACGGCTACGACATCTCCCAGCCCGCCAAGGACGCCAAGGAAGCCTGCCAGTGGCTGTACTTCGGCTATCTGGCCGCCATCAAGACCCAGAACGGTGCCGCCATGAGCGTGGGCCGCATCTCCACCTTCCTTGACATTTATATCCAGCGCGATCTGGACAAGGGCATCCTGACCGAAAGTCAGGCACAGGAGCTCATCGACCACATGGTCATGAAGTTCCGCATGGTCAAGTTTGCCCGCATCCCCAGCTACAACCAGCTGTTCTCCGGCGACCCCGTGTGGGCGACGCTGGAGGTGGGCGGTATCGGCATGGATGGCCGCAGCATGGTCACCAAGAACTGCTACCGCTTCCTGCACACGCTGGAAAACATGGGCCCCGCACCGGAGCCCAACCTGACCGTACTGTACTCCTCTGCCCTGCCCGAGGCCTTTAAGAAGTACGCCGCCAAGGTGTCCGTCAACACCAGCAGCGTCCAGTACGAGAACGACGATGTGATGAAGCCCGTCTGGGGCGATGATTACTCCATCTGCTGCTGCGTGTCTGCCACCCAGACCGGCAAGGAGATGCAGTTCTTCGGCGCACGCGCCAACCTTGCCAAGTGCCTGCTGTACGCCATCAACGGCGGCGTGGACGAGAAGAGCCACGAGCAGTGCGGCCCCAACTACGCCCCCATCACCAGCGAGTACCTGACCTATGACGAGGTGCTGCCCAAGTATGTGCAGATGCTGGACTGGCTGGCCGGGCTGTACGTCAACGTGCTGAACCTCATCCAGTATATGCACGACAAGTACTACTACGAGGAGGCCGAGATGGCACTCATCGACACCGATGTGCGCCGCACCTTTGCCACCGGCATTGCAGGCTTCTCCCACGTCATCGACTCCCTGAGCGCCATCAAGTACGCCAAGGTGAAGGTGGTGCGCGATGAAAACGGCCTTGCCACCGGCTTTGAGACCGAGGGCGACTTCCCCAAGTACGGCAACGATGACGACCGCGCCGACGAGATCGGCGTGTGGCTGCTCAAGACCTTCCTTGAGATGATCAAGAAGCGCCACACTTACCGCAACTCCGAGGCTACCACCTCCATCCTGACCATCACCTCCAACGTGGTGTACGGCAAGTACACCGGCGCTCTGCCGGACGGCCGCGCCGCCTTCACCCCGTTTGCCCCCGGCGCTACCCCCAGCTACGGCGCCGAGCAGAACGGCCTGCTGGCCTCGCTGAACTCTGTGGCAAAGCTGCCCTACCACTGGGCGCTGGACGGCATCTCCAACACCCAGACCATCAACCCCGAGGCACTGGGTCACAGCGAGGACGAGCGCGTGGAGAATCTGGTGCAGGTGCTGGACGGCTACTTCGATCAGGGCGCACACCACCTGAACGTGAACGTCTTTGGCAAGGAGAAGCTGCTGGACGCCATGGAGCACCCCGAGAAGGAAGAGTACGCCAACTTTACCATCCGCGTTTCCGGCTACGCTGTCAAGTTCATCGACCTGACCCGTGAGCAGCAGCTGGACGTGCTGGCCCGTACCTGCCATGGCGTCCTGTAAGACCCTTGGGTACGTCCACTCACTGGAATCCTTCGGCTCGGTGGACGGCCCCGGCGTGCGCTTTGTGGTGTTTTTGCAGGGGTGTGCCCTGCGGTGCAAGTACTGCCACAACCCCGAAACATGGGCAGAGGGCGGCGAGGAGTGGACGGCGGAAGCACTGTTCCAGCGGGTATACCGCTACCGCAACTACTGGGGCAAAAAGGGCGGCATCACGGTCAGCGGCGGCGAGCCGCTGCGGCAGATGGATTTCCTGACTGAGTTCTTCACGCTGGCACGCGCCAAGGGCGTGCACACGGCGCTGGACACCGCCGGGCAGCCCTTCCGCCCAGACGACCCGGCGTATCTTGCCGCGTTCGACCGCCTGATGGCGTGCACCAGTCTGGTGATCCTTGACCTCAAGGAGATCGACCCGGAGCGCCACCGGCAGCTCACCGGCAAGGACAACGCCAACATCCTTGCCATGGCGCGGCACATCTCCGACCTCGGCATCCCGCTGTGGATCCGGCACGTCCTCGTGCCCGGTCTGACCGACGATGAGGAGGGTCTGCGCAAAACGGCTGACTTTATCCGCAGCCTGAAAACGGTGCAGCGGGTGGAGGTGCTGCCCTACCACACCTTAGGGCTGTTCAAGTGGCAGAAGCTGGGCATCCCCTATCCCCTGCCGGACGCTGTACCGCCCACGGCAGAGCAGGTAAAGCGGGCAGAAGAACTGCTGGAAGTGAGCCGGTATCCCGGGTAAAGCACCACCGTTTTGATTGCGCTCCGCTTCGCTCTGCGCCCTTCCCGTGAAAATGGGATATCGGAACGCCCGCAGGCGTTCCGATATCCCGAAATTTAAAATAATTCTTCCGCTGAGGATGCCCAGAGCAACGCGGCGGGCATTCTGAATCGTTCTTTGTTCCTCCTTGACTTCCCTGCACCGCACCGCTATAATAAAGGGGTAAAAGGATAAATGCGTTTATCCGGGCAGAGTAGCGCCGCACACCGTCTGCGCAGAGAGAACAGGCCGCTGGCTGGAAGCCTGTTTGCAGACCGCCGCGCAAAGTGCGCCCGGACAGCACGCGGCGGGAACCCCTGCGGGGAAGTATCGCCGTGCGGTGCGCCGCCGTTACCGGCTTTGAGCGACAAACAGAAGTGGAACCGCGATTTTGATTTTAAAACCGCCTTCGGAGTTGTGCCTTGTGCACCGCTCCGGGGGCGTTTTGTTTTGCGGCTTCTGTTTGGAACAAAAAGGAGAATTGACCATGCAGATCTTCAACACCCTGACCCGACAGAAGGAAGAATTTGTGCCGCAGGTGCCCGGCGAATACCGCATCTACGTCTGCGGCCCCACCGTGTACAACTATATCCACATTGGCAACGCACGCCCGCTGATCGTGTTCGACACCCTGCGCCGCTATCTGGAATACCGGGGCAACAAGGTGATCTACGTTTCCAACATCACCGATATCGACGATAAGCTCATCAAGAAGGGGCAGGAAGAGGGCACCTCCATGAAGGAGGTGGCCCAGCGCTTTGAGGCCGAGTACCTGAAGGATGCCGCCGGGCTGAACTGCGAAAAGCCCACTGTGCAGCCCCGCGCTACCGAGCATATCCCCCAGATCCTCGATATCGTCAAAGATCTGATCGACTCCGGCCACGCCTACGTTGCCAAGAACGGCGATGTGTACTTCCGAGTGAAGAGCGACCCCGGCTACGGCAAGCTGAGCCACCTGAATCTGGACGATCTGGAGAGCGGCAACCGCGAACTGCGCAGCCGCATGGAGGACGATCTGAAGGAAGATCCCGCCGACTTTGCCGTCTGGAAGGCTGCAAAGCCCGGTGAGCCGGCATGGGAAAGCCCCTACGGCATGGGCCGCCCGGGCTGGCACATTGAGTGCAGCGCCATGAGCCGCACCCATCTGGGCAAGACCATCGACCTGCACTGCGGCGGTCAGGATCTGATCTTCCCCCACCACGAAAACGAGATCGCCCAGAGCGAGTGCGCCAATGGCTGTGAGTTTGCCCGCTACTGGATGCACAACGGCTTTATCAACGTGGACAACCAGAAAATGTCCAAGAGCCTGCACAACTTCTTTACCGTGCGGGATGTGGCAAACCTCTACGGCTACGAGCCCATCCGCTACTTCATGCTGACCGCCGGCTACCGCATGCCCCTGAACTACACCGTGGACCTCATCGAGAGCTGCAAGAACAGTCTGGAGCGCCTGTACACCTGCCGCGAGAATCTGGACTTTGCCCTGAGCAAGACCGACTTCGGCACCGACGAGACCCTGAAGGAAAAGGCCGCCGAGGCACGCACCAAGTTCTGCACCGCCATGGACGACGACCTGAACACCCCGGATGCGCTGGCTGCCGTATTTGATCTGGTCAAGGAGATCAACACCCTGTCCGCTGCTTCCAGCAAGGCTGCACTGGAGACCGCTGCCGCCGCCTTTGACGAGATCACCGGCGTGCTGGGTCTGCTGTACAACCGCAAGAAGGACGAAGTGCCCGCCGAGGTGACCGAGCTGGTAGAGAAGCGCGCTGCCGCCAAGAAGGCCAAGGACTGGGCCACCGCCGATGCCATCCGCGCACAGCTGACCGAACTGGGCTGGGCTGTGAAGGACACCGCACAGGGTCCCCAGCTGAGCAAGCTGTAAGCTTTGCTCAGCTGGCGGGAGGACCATTTTAAATGGCCTCCGCGCTGCTCTGGCCATTTTCAGCGGAAGAATGATTTAAATTTTCGGGACACCGGAGCGTCTGCGGACGCTCCGGTGTCCCTTTTTCACGGGAGAATGCAGGCGAAACCAGCAAAAGCCCCGCAGGGCGGTATGCTCTGCGGGGCTTTTGGCGCTAGGGGAGGTGCACTAAAGAAAGGACGGATCAGAAATCCACCTCGGTGTCGTAGTAGCAGCACTTGAGCAGCTTCTCCATTTCCTCCTGACTGGGCTGGCGGGGGTTGGAGCCGGTGCAGGCGTCGGCAATGGCATTCTTGGCGATCTCGGGCAGACGCTTCAGGAACACTTTCTCCGGCACAAAGCCCTGCTCGGTGGGGTAGGAGTCCGGGCCGTAGTGCTGGATGCAGTGGGGGATGTTCAGCGCGTCGTTCATGCCGCGCAGGTACTCGATAAGCAGCTTGACCTTCTCGTCATCGTTTGCGCCGCCCAGCTTCATCTCGTCCGCGATGACGCCGTAGCGCTTCTTGGCCTCGGGGTCCTTGGCGTTGAAGGCGATGACCTTGGGCAGGTACATGGCGTTGGCAGCGCCGTGGATGATGTGTGCGCCGTAGTCTGCAAAGGCAGCGCCGGTCTTGTGTGCCATGGAGTGCACGATGCCCAGCAGAGCGTTGGAGAAGGCCATACCGGCAAGGCACTGGGCGTTGTGCATGGAGTCGCGCTTGGACATATCACCATTGTAGCTGTCCACCAGATCGCCCTGGATCATGCGGATGGCAAAGATGGCCAGAGGATCGGTGTAGTCGCAGTGTGCGGTGGAAACATAAGCCTCCACAGCGTGGGTCATGGCGTCCATACCGGTGTGGGCAACCAGCTTCTTGGGCATGGTCTCAGCCAGATCGGGGTCCACGATGGCCACGTCCGGGGTGATCTCAAAGTCTGCGATGGGGTACTTGATGCCCTTCTGGTAGTCGGTAATGATGGAGAAAGCGGTCACCTCGGTGGCAGTGCCGGAGGTGGAGGAAATGGCGCAGAAGTGTGCCTTGCGGCGCAGCGGCGGGATGCCGAACACCTTGCACATCTCCTCAAAGGTGATCTCGGGGTACTCGTACTTGATCCACATGGCCTTGGCAGCATCAATGGGAGAGCCGCCGCCCATGGCGATGATCCAGTCGGGCTCAAACTTCAGCATGGCCTCGGCACCGCGCATGACGGTCTCCACGGAAGGATCGGGTTCGATGCCCTCGAACAGCTCCACTTCCATGCCGGCTTCCTTCAGGTACTCCACCGCACGATCCAAGAAGCCGAAGCGTTTCATGGAGCCACCGCCGACGCAGATCATTGCCTTTTTGCCGGTAAAGGACTTCAGCGCTTCTAAAGCGCCCTTGCCATGGTACAGATCACGGGGCAAAGTAAAACGAGCCATAATGTAAACCTCCAAAAATAGTACGGCACACGCAGCGCTGTGCCGTATTTTTATTTATTATGTTAATTATATAACAATTCAGAGGTAGCTTCAATTGACGTACCGGAAGAAAAAGTCGTTCTATTTTGGGCGGTTTCCACAAGCAGTAGGATGCAACAGCTTCCCTGCCCTGAAAAAGCGCAAAAAAACACCCCGAAGTCCTAAGACTTCGAGGTGCTTGCCTTTGGAGCTGCTATCCAGATTCGAACTGGAGACCTCATCCTTACCAAGGATGCGCTCTACCAACTGAGCTATAGCAGCAAATGGCGACCCGGATCGGGCTCGAACCGACGACCCCCAGCGTGACAGGCTGGTGCTCTAACCAACTGAGCTACCGGGCCATGATCGCTCAAGTTCGTGCGGCGTCTTACCGCGGGAACGTGCTCTATTATATCGGAAAGTCGGCCTGTTGTCAAGCACAAATTTGCGGAAAATGCAATTTTTTGCAAAAGCGGCGTAGGAACGGACTCCCTCAGTCAAAACCTGACGGTTTTGCCAGCTCCCTCAGAGAGGGAGCCTTAACCCTCTCAGTCACGCCTGACGGCGCGCCAGCTCCCCCGAAAGGGGGAGCTTTTTGAGGTGGAGATAAAGTTTCTTATTGCGTTTGATACTTTAGCAACTGGGCTAACAGCGTGCGCCCTCTCCGTCATCGCTGCGCGATGCCACCTCTCCCAAAGGGAGAGGCAAGAGCACTGCCGAAAACTTTCTCATTGCGCCTAATGCTTTAGTGCTAAACTTTACGGCTTGGCTCCCCCTTCGGGGGAGCTGGCGCGGGAGCGCCTGAGAGGGTTCAAAAAACAAAACGCACAAGTTCCGAAGAACCTGTGCGTCATGGCAGGGGTAGTAAGTTTCGAACTCACGGCACGCGGTTTTGGAGACCGCTGCTCTACCAGCTGAGCTATACCCCTATATACATTCGCTGAATGCTTGATTATTATAGCCGATGCAAAGGGGAATGTCAAGCCTTATTTTTACTTATTTCTCATTTTTCGTGCCGCCGCAGCTGCAGCAGCTCTCCTGCGCGGCGGAATCCAGCGCAGGCAGCTGGCTTGCCAGCTGCTCCAGCGTAACGCTGTCGATATACTGGTTGATCACCTCGTCCAGCCCCGCCCAGAACGGCAGAGTGAAGCACTGCTCGGACATGGGGCACTCGTTGGTCACGCTGCCAAGGCACGGAATGGGCGCCACGCTGCCCTCGATGGCGCGCAGGATCTCGCCGGCGGTGTAGTCGGCAGCATCCTTAGTCAGGCGGTAGCCGCCCTGACTGCCCCGCTCGCTCTTGACCAGCCCTACCCGCGCCAGCGGGGTGACGATCTGCTCCAGATATTTCAGGCTCAGATTCTGCCGCTCGCTGATCTCCTTCAGGCTGACGGTGGTGCCCGGCGCATAGCGCGCCAGCTCCGCCATCAGGCGCAGGGCGTAGCGGCTCTTGGTGGAAAATTTCATGGTAGTCCTCTCCTTGCTGTATTTCATAGTATAGCACGTTACTCGGATTTTGCAAAGGACAAACCTCTTGTGCAAACAAAAAAGGTCTGCTATCATAGGATGGAACAGAACCTATCTTTGAGGAGTGAGAGTATGACAGAGAAGATCACCGCAGCAGACGCTATCCGTCTGCTGGATTCCGGCAAGGCTGTCGCCGTGGATGTGCGCGAGCCGGACGAATACGCCGTGGGGCACATCCCCGGGGCAAAGCTGCTGCCGCTGGGGCAGGTCATCGACCGTGCCGCCGAGGTGTTGCCGGACAAAAACGCCCTGTGGCTGGTGTACTGCCGCACCGGGCGCCGCAGCGCCGATGCCGTGCAGAAGCTGGAAAGCCTTGGCTACACCAACCTGCGGGACCTTGGCGGCATTTTAAGCTGGCCCTACGAGATCGAGGGCGACTTTGAGGGGCATTTTTAAGGAAAACCATTGAAATGCCCTCCGCTTACGCTCTGGGCATAAATAGCGGAAAATTTATTTTTATTTCGCGTTTGTCGCGGCCTGCGGGCCGCTCCAAACGCATTTTCACAAAAGGGGCTTAGAAAACCGGCGCCCTCCACTCGTGAAAAAGAGCATCTGAAAAGCCCGCAGGCTTTTCAGATGCTCAAATAAAAAATCCAATTCCGCTAAAAATATCCAGAACGCAGCGAAGGATATTCCAAATCGTCCCGCCAAAAAGCCGCTTATTAAATAAGAAGCGCAAAAACCACAACAGAAAGGAAACCATGCCATGTCGTTCCATGCAAAAGAGTTCGCGGGCAGCCACTGCGGCTGCCGTTACCAGCAGGATTACCGTCCTACCTTAGGGCGGGACGGCAAAAAGGAATCCGGCACGCTGGAGGTCATCAAGTTCTACTACGATGGCGCTATCCGCTTTGAGCAGCACTGCTACGGCGAGGCTGCCACCTTTGTGTTCGGCGTGTGGGCGTCCGGCATGGATGAGGACGGCACGCTGCACTGGGTACTGCCGGACCGCCGCAAGAGCTATTACGACGAGAGCTATCTGCCCAAAAAGCTGGACCGGGTGGACGAAGCCGGAAACCTGTACTTTGACGGCGGCATCTTTCCGTGGAAGCTGGCAGACGACTTTGCCGAGGATAAGCGCTGGGGCTACCCCAAGTGGAAGGTAGCGCTGGGCAAGCTGACCGGAAAGGGCAAAAAAGGTGACTGAATCACGAAAATCCAGTATTCATATTGACATACTAGGGAATGATATGGTATAACTTATCCGTTGAAAGGATTCCGCATCTGCACAGGGCATTCAAGGCTCCTGCAGACGCGTTCATAAGAAAGGATCATTCCTATGGAAAACATGGAAAAAGTGGTTTATCTGGATAATGCTGCCACCACTCCCTGTGCTCCCGAGGCACTGGAAATGATGGTCAAAGCCCTGAGCGGTGCCTGCGGCAACCCCAGCAGCCATTACAGCATCGGCTACGAGGCAAAGGAATTTGTGGACACCGGCCGTGCGCAGGTGGCAAAGGCCATCAATGCAAGTCCGGCTGAGCTCTTCTTTACCAGCTGCGGCTCCGAGGCCGACAACTGGGCGGTGAAGGGCACTGCCTTTACCAAGGCACGCCAGAACAAAAAGCACCTCATCACCAGCGCTTTTGAGCACCATGCCATCATGCACAGCATGGCTGCGCTGGAGCGCATGGGCTTTGAAGTGACCTATATCAAGCCCACCGCCGAGGGCTACATCCGTCCCGAGGACGTGGAAGCTGCCATCCGTCCCGATACCGCGCTGGTCAGCATTATGATGGCCAACAACGAGATCGGCACCATCCAGCCCATCAAGGAGATTGCCGAGGTCGCTCACAAGCACGGTGTCTGGATGCACACCGACGCGGTGCAGGCTGTGGGTGCCATCCCCGTGGATGTGAAGGAGCTGGGCGTGGATATGCTGTCCATGAGCGCCCACAAGTTCAATGGCCCCAAGGGCATGGGTGCACTGTACTGCCGTAAGGGCGTATGGCCCCAGAACTTGATCGATGGCGGCAGTCAGGAGGCCCGCCACCGTGCAGGCACCGAGAACGTGGCCGGCATTGCTGCCATGGGCAAGGCACTGGAGATCGCCACGGCGCATCTGGATGAGCGCATGGCCCACGAGAGCGAGTTGCGCGATTACGTCATCGACCGCATCCTCAAGAACATCCCGGAAGCCCGCCTGAACGGCGGCCGCGCACCCCGTCTGCCCAACAATGTGAACATCAGCTTCCCGGGTCTGGAGGGCGAGACCATCCTGCTGGATCTGGATATGCACGGCATCTGCGCCTCTACCGGCTCTGCCTGCAACTCCGACAGTCTGGACCCCAGCCACGTCCTGCTGAGCATCGGCGTGCCTGAGGAGATCGGCCACGGCTCCATGCGGTTCACCTTTGGCCCGCAGAACACCATGGAAGAAGCAAAATATCTGTGTGACGTGCTGGAGGAGGTCATCCCCCGCCGCCGCGCTATGAGTTGTATGTGGCTGCAGGGTCAGAACAAGGCCCGCCAGTTCAGCCTGAAGGGAGAACAGTAATTATGGCAAGTATGTATAGTGCCAAGGTCATGGAGCATTTCGCAAATCCGCACAACGTAGGTGAGCTGCCTGACGCAAACGGCGTGGGTGAAGTGGGCAATCCCAAGTGCGGCGACATCATGCGCATGTACCTGAAAATTGAGAACAATGTGATCGTGGACGTTAAGTTCCTCACCTTTGGCTGCGGCGCAGCCATTGCCACCAGCAGCATGGCCACCGACCTGATCAAGGGCAAGACCGTGGACGAGGCGCTGAAGCTGACCAACAAGGCCGTTGTGGAGGCTCTGGAAGGTCTGCCCCCGGTCAAGGTGCACTGCTCTGTTCTGGCCGAGCAGGCCGTCAAGGCTGCTCTGTCCGACTACTACCGCCGTCAGGGCATCGATCCGGAACCCATCGTGGGCAAGCTGGAAGAGGATTGCGAGCACTGCGAGAGCTGCGGCAACTGATTCTGACAGTATCATAAGCAAAAAGAGGACACCGCTTCGTGCGGTGTCCTTTTTTGCGTCCCCACTTGTGAGAAAAGGGGTTCAGAAACGCCCGCAGGCGTTTCTGAACCCCAAAAAATCAAATCGTTTTCCGCGCCTTACACCCCGCCGTGGCGGCGCTGCTCGGCGGCAAGCTCCTGCTGCAAAGCGGCCTTGCGGTGATCCAGCAGCAGATCCTTGTTGTACTTGAAATACCGTTCGCAGCCGTTCTCGGTGAGGAACTGGTGGGAGACGGGGTTCACCGTAAGCTCGGTGACGAACACCACCATCTCCTGACTTTCCGCAAAGGCCTGCTCCATAAAGTCGAAAGCGGCTTCCAGCGCAGCAGCGGCGGTCTTTTGGGTGGTCTCGCGCTGGTCTGCCAGCGCACGGAACTGACCGCGCAGCAGGTCGAAGGCCTCCTGCGTGCCGGCGGCGTTGGCGCGGCGCAGCTCCCCTTCCCACTGGTGCAGCGCGGCCTGCACCTGCAGGCGGTTGGTCAGCTCTGCCTTGCCCAGCAGCCCGGCATCGCGCTTTTGCTGAGTCTCAGTCTCGTAGTCCTTGATTTGCTGGCTGAACAGCTCTGCGGAGCCGTCCGGGATATCCTCCGGCAGGGTAGCCAGCGCCTTTTTGGTCTCCCGCAAAAAGGCGTAGCAGGCATCGGCCACGGCGTCTGCCTGCAAGGAAGCGGTAAAACGGGTGTCCAGCCCGGCCAGCAGCAGACTGACAAGGCTGAGCCGCTCGTCAAAGGGAGCCTGCAGCAGCCGGGCGAACACGGCGGGCTTTGCCTGTCCGGCAAGAATTTCCTCCACGCCGTAGTCGTCCCGGTACTTGTAGTACAGATCCAGATAGGCCGAGAAATCCTCGGCGATCTTCGGGTGCTGGATATACTCCCGGATCAGTTCCTCGTCTGCCTGCAAGCCCAGTGCTTCGTAGGTGTCCAGCAGGTTGGAAAGATCCTCCCAGCCGCGGGCGGTGACGAACTGGGTGCCGTCCACGTCCGCATTGATCTGGTAAAAGTTCTGGGGATGCAGCTCCAGATAGCTCAGGATGGCGCTGTGGATGTGCGCGGCGCGGGCGTAGTCCTTCCACACCGGCAGATCCGGCTCGATATCCATGCGGCGCACACGGTCAAGGGTTACGATGTCAAAATCCCGGACGGACTTGTTGTACTCCGGCGGGTTGCCTGCCGCCACGATGACCCAGCCCGCAGGCACGGCCTGATTGCCAAAGGTCTTGCACTGCAAAAATTGCAGCATGGTAGGGGCCAGCGTTTCGGACACGCAGTTGATCTCGTCGATGAACAAAATACCCTCAGAAAGGCCGGTGGTCTCCATTTTGGCATAGATGCTGGCAATGATCTCGCTCATGGTGTACTCGGTCACCGACACGTCCTTATCGCCGTAGTGGCGCTGCCGGATAAAGGGCAGACCCACGGCGCTCTGGCGGGTGTGGTGAGTGATGGTGTAGGCCACCAGTGCCACCCCGCACTCCCGGGCCACCTGCTCCATCACCTGCGTTTTGCCAATGCCCGGAGGGCCCATCAGCAGGATGGGGCGCTGCCGGATGGCGGGAATGGCGTATTCGCCCAGCGCATCCTTGGCAAGGTAGGCTTTTACGGTATGCTCGATCTCTTCTTTGGCACGTTTGATATTCATAATGGTTCCCCCTCTTGTCAGGAGTTGTTCAACTCGCGGTACAGGTCGTCCTCCTCGGCCAGAGCGTCCGCAAGGGCGCTGGCCGGGCGGGCTGCCGCACCGGTAAATTCTTCTTCGTCCAGTACCACCTTCATCGCCCACGGCGGCACATTGGCATCATCGAACCGCTCCCCTAAAAACAGGAAGGCGGTATCGTAACCGGGACGCCGCGCCGGGTAGGTGCCCATGCCGTCGGTGAAGTACAAAAGGCCGCGCAGGTTGGAAAACTTCTTTTCGGCGCAAAGCTGGTTTACATATTCAAAGGCCGGACGGAAGTCCGTTCCGCCACCGCCCCGCAGCTCAAAGTGGTTCATAGCGTGGATGAGTTCGTCCTCGTTGCGAATCAAAATATCCTGCCGCACGGCGTTGTCGGCCTGAATCAGGTGCAGGTTCATGCGGTGGAAAAAGTTTTCCCGCCCCTTCAGCAGGGTACAGGTTTCTGCCAGAAAGGCGCGCACCAGTTCGCCGGAGGTGGAGTAACTGGTATCAATGACCAATGCCAGCTCCTCGATTTTTTTGCTTTCCCGGCTTTCCAGCGGCTCGATGAGGGGCAGGTTGCCGTACACCGAAAGGCCGTAGGTATAAAAGTTCAGATCAAACTCGTCCGGGTCCAGCTTTACCTCCTCGCGCAGGACGCAGAACCGGCGCAGAAAGTCCTTGTAGCTGCGGCGGCTGCGGTTGGCGGCTTTCACCTGCTGCTTCAGTGCATCGGTGCCCTCGCCCGCCTCTTTATCCCGCAGATCCAGCTCGGTCTGCATCCGCTCCCCGATCTTCTGCCACGTTTTCTGCGGCAGAGGGGTGGGCATCTGCTGAGGCTGCTCCGGGGCATCCTTCGGCCACAGGCGGTGGTCATCGGTGACAAATTCCCGTTCCAGCTGCCGCAGCACGCCGGGCGTCTGCCGGGTGAGCCAGCGATACACCGGCGCTGCCGCCACCACCTTTTCCTCGGCGGTGATCTGCCGGTAGGCGTTCTGCCGCACATAGGTCAGCGGGCGCGTCACGCTTTTGCGCTGTAAGCTGTCGATGACGTTTTCCACCGCGATATCGCACGCAAGGCTCCACAGCTGCGGCTCCCGGCGGCCTTTCAGCCACAAATGCCGGAATACGCAGTGGAATATGGTGTGCAGATACAACCGGTTGAGATATTTCGGGTTCTCCTGATAGAGCTGCAGCAGGCGCTGCGGCTGGTAATATAGGGTCTGTCCGTCCGTAGCCAGCACCCGGCAGCGCTCGTCCGGGGCGGGGTTCAAGGCGCTGAGTGCCATATCCAGAAACCGGAAGTCCAGATACAGCCCGCTGCGCACCACCGCCAGCACCTCGCCGCCCATGCGTGCCTGCCACTCCTCGTGGGTCTCCGACCGCTGGGACTGGAAGGGCTTGCGGGGGTCGAAAAATTTTTCCTTTGGCAACGTGTGGTCACCTCTCAAAAATCAAAATCGTACCGCTGCTTTTTGGGCTGGGGGGCATATTTTTTGTGCTCCGCGTCTGCCAGCAGGGCGGCAGCGGCGGCGTTCTCTGCCTTGGCAGCAAGGGCGGCGGCGGACGCAAAAGCGTCTTTATCCAGCACATCCAGCGCCAGCAGGGCGCGGATGCTGTCGGTGTCCTGCGCCTTTAAAAGTCGGGCCAACACCCGGTCGGTGTTGGCTGCCAGAAACGCCCGGTAGTGCCCGGCAGCAGCTTCGGTCAGCTGCCACGGGTACCGCAGACGGGCAAAGCAGAGCATGGCCATAATGGCGGCATCATCGGCATCGTGCCCCTGCGGAAAGATGGCGTCATATTCTGCGGGGAGGAATTTATTGTCGAGAAAACACTGTCTGTAATGGTATCCCTGCCCGGAAAAGGTGTGCAGCAGGATGTGGGCGGGGGTCTCCTCGATATCCTCCCAGTAGGCGGGATACCACAGCGCCGCCAGCGGCGCGGGGGCATCGGCGGGCCAAAACTGCGCCTGCACCGCCTCGGTGATGTTGTTCACCAGTGCAAACAGCCCGGTGGGCTGCTCCGGTGCGGCCTGCACCCGCAGCGTCTCCAGCGCAAAGCAGTTCAGAAACACATCGCTGCCCACGGTAAGTCCCCCGCTGCCCACTGTGAGCAAGCGCAGGCTGCGGCAGTTGTAAAAGGCGCAGCTGCCGATGACCTGTACACTGTCCGGCAGAGTGACTTCCTCCAGAAAGCTGCCGCACACCGGGTGCAGTTCTTCTTCGTCCGCAGCCGGGGTGTCAAGGTCAAAATCGTACCGGCGGGCGGGCTTTTGCCCCACCGCCTGCCCAAACGCCCGGGTCAGCCGCACCGTGCCGTCTGCGCTTACTGCGTAGCGGCACAGGGCATCCGGCGCAGGCAGGCTGCGGGGCTTTTCGGAAAAGCAGTAGTCGCCCAGCTCGGTCAGGGCAAGGCTGCCGCCCTCCGGGGCGGGCACGCTGCCCGGCAGCACCACGCAGGGTGCTGTGCCGTACACCCGCACCAGCCGTGCTGTATCTGCCGAAAGGGGCAAGATATCCAATATCAATTCGTTTGCCTGTTCCACCATGCTGCGACCTCGTTTTTCTGCATTCATTCAGCTTTCAGTATACCGCGAACAGGGGGTGATTGTCCAGTGCAGAGAACGATTTGGAACGGTTCTGTGCTGACGGGCTGCGGGACCCGGCAGCGCTGCCGGTGCTCCCCTTTTGCTGCCGCCCTGTTCAAGTCCGCTGTTCTGCCGGTGCCGCTGAAGAGAAATTGCCGCATAAAACAAAAAAGACAGCCATCAAAAGCTGTCTTTTTTGTGGTGCAGGAATGCAATCCAAATCCGAATAACCTTCCAGCACCGATTCCAGAATGATGCCCTCCGGGCCCTCGGAGATGATTTCCGTTGCCGACATGAACTTGACACCGTTCTTCTTCTTTCTGACAGAAAGAGCCGAACCCGTGCAACGAGTCCGGCCCTTTCTGTGCTTTGGTTGGATCTTAAGCAAAGTTATGGTAAATGAAGAAGTTGGCTTTGGGAGTTTACAGCAGGCTCAGTGCTTCCTCGTCTGCCACAAGGATGCAGTCCGGATGCAGCTGCAGGATGCTGCCGGGGCAGGCAGGGGTCACAGGGCCGGTCACGGCGTCCTTGACGGCCTGTGCCTTGGCTTTACCGTTGGCTACCACCAGCACCTTGCGTGCCTGCATGATGGTCTTGATGCCCATGGTGTATGCCTGTTTGGGGACAAGGGCCTCGTTGCCGTCAAAGAAGCGCTTGTTGGCTTCGATGGTAGTGGGCGCAAGGTCGATGCAGTGGGTCTCCAGCTCAAAGGCTTCGCCCGGCTCATTGAAGCCGATATGACCATTGGGGCCGATGCCCAGCAGCTGCAGGTCGATGCCGCCCAGCTTGTGGATGATACCGTTGTAACGGGCACACTCGGCGGCAGTGTCCAGATTGGTGCCGTCCGGCAGGTTGGTCTTGGCCGGGTCGATATTCACCTTGCTGAACAGGTTCTCATTCATGAAATACCAGTAGCTCTGGGGATGCTCCTTAGGCAGGCCGCGGTACTCGTCCAGATTGACAGTAGTGACCTCGGAGAAATCCAAATCGCCTTTGTTGTACCAGTCCACCAGTTGGGCATAAGTGCCCACCGGGGTGCCGCCGGTGGCAAGACCCAGTACACAGTCCGGCTTCATGATGACCTGTGCGGAGATGATGTTGGCCGCTTTGCGGGACATATCCTGATAATCTTTTGCGCGGATGATCTTCATAATAACGCTCCTTTTATAGTACTGTTACGCCTGCGTTCCGGCAGGCCTGTAAAAATTCTACGGGCAGCTTTCCGTCCGAGATCACAATATCAATATCGGACAGCTCGCAGATGTGGAATGTGCTTTTCAGTCCGATCTTGGAGGAATCCAGCAGCACGGCTTTCTGCTCACAGTCACAGCGGCGGAGCACGGTCTGCTTGAGCCGTGCTTCATCCTCCACGCCGCAGGTAAAACCGGTTTCCGGGCTGTAACTGGTCACGCCCAGCAGCAGCAGATCAAAGTTGATGCCCTCCATCGTCTGGATGCTCTGTGCACCGCAGACGCTCAGGCTGAACCGGTTCAGTCTGCCGCCCGGCAGGGACACATGGGGCTTTTCCAGCTTTGCCAGCTCCATGGCGCAGCTCAGGCCGCTGGTGTAGATGAGCATGGGCTGGTCCGGGATGCACCGGGCCACTGCTGTGGCAGTGCTGCCGGAATCCAGAAACAGGGTGGTGTTGGGGCGCAGCAGAGCAGCGGCTTTTTCGGCAATGATCTGCTTTGCTTCGGCATTGCGGGCGGAACGGCGGCTCAGCAGGTCGTCTGTACCTACCACCTGCTCCACCGACTTGACACCGCCATGCACCCGCACCACACGGCGGGCTTCATCCAGTGCTTTCAGGTCGGTGCGCAGGGTCATTTCCGAAACGGAAGGGAAAGCTTCCTTGAGCTGGGCAAAGCTAATGCTGCCTTTGCGGTTCACCAGCTCCACGATTTGATTGCGGCGTTGTTCCATGGGGGATTCCTCCTGTCTGCGTTTGTCCTGTCCCATGGCACGTTCTGCTTAGTCCTCCGGGTTGAAGTTTGCCAGCAGATATTCCTCTGCTTCCGGGCACCACAGGCCGTTGTGGGCATCCACGATGTCAGCCAGTGCGGTATAGCGGGGGTCGTTGTCCTGTTCGCCCTTGGCACGCAGATCGGTCAGGGCGATGAGGGGCATGGTCAGGTGGGTGTAGATCAGCTTTTTGCCGCCGGGGATCTTGGGCAGGTTGAGGGTGGTCTCGGCAGCGGCGTTCAGACCGCCGATGTGGGTGACCATCACAGCCGGATCGATGCGCTTAGCGGCGGTCAGTTCCAGCGACTCGATCATGTCGGCGGTATTACCGCCGGTGGTGCCCATGACATGGGTAGAATTGTAGTGCACATCGTAGAAGTTCATCTTGGCGCTGAACTGCTTGTCGGTGGGGCCTGCAAAGAAGTTCAGGCAGCCGTCACGACCCAGCACAGCACTGGACAGCTCCACCACCGGCGCGATGGGGGCGTAGCAGAACACATCATCAAAGCCGGTACCGCCGGTCAGCTCCCGCAGCTCGGCAGCGGGGTCTGCCATGTTGGCGGTGTTGACGAAGTACAGGTCGATGCCGTCCTTCTCCTTGACCTCCTTCGGGGGGAAGAGGGACTCCGCACGGGCCAGACGATCCTCGTTGATATCGGTGACCACCACCATGCCGGGGCGCACATCACGGTGCAGTGCGTAGGTCAGAGCACCCAGACCCATGGGGCCTGCACCGGCCAGAATCGCCAGCTTGCCACCCTTCTTGATGCCCATATCGTGATGGTACACACCCATCTTGGTGTGGTAGGCGGCGTTGAAAGCACCGATGGAGCAGCTCATAGGCTCGGCCAGAGAAGCCTCGTAGTAAGCACGGCCCTTGTACTCCAGCAGGCAGCCCAGTTCCATGACCTCGGCAGGGATGATGCAGTAGGTGGCGTCGCCGCCGAAGAACTCGTAGGAGTAGCCGGGGCTCCACATGGTGCCCTTGTAGTTCAGGGCGGGCTGCAGGGTGAACTTCATGCCGGGCTTGAACTTGTCCTGATGCGCCTTGCCCACCTTGACGATATCACCGGCGAACTCGTGACCCATGATGGCGGGGTGCTCGGCTACATCCGGATGCACACGCTTGTGAGCAGTGCCGAGGATGGCGCACTTGTAAGTAGACATGCAGATGCTATCGGAAACGACCTTGACCAAGATCTCATCGTCCTTGATCTCCGGCAGTTCAAAAGTATCCAGACGCAGGTCGTTGGCGGCGTGCAGACGAACAGCTTTGACTTTCATAATGAAACTCTCCTTTTATTATAACAGTTACCGTTGTGTTTTCAAGAAGTTTTACAGATGCTGGAAGGTGACCAGCGGCAGCAGTTCTTCGATCTGGCTGCGCTCTGCGGCCTGTGTGCCGCTGCACATCACATTGGCGGCTCCTGTGGCGATGGACAAGCGAACGGTGTTTTCTTCGCCAAGTCCTTCCGCTTCGGCGTAGGCGAGAGCGGCGACCACGCTGTCGCCGGCACCCACCGTGCTGCCCACTTTGACCTTCAGTGCCGGAGCGTAGATCACGCTGTCCTTGCGGAGATACAGCGCACCCCGACCGCCCATGGACACCACCACATGTTCGATGCCCCTGCGGATGAGCGCCTGACCGGCATCGGCCAGTTCATCCAGCGTTTTCAGCTCCCGGCCCATCATGCGGGAAAGCTCGTCGTTGTTGGGTTTGACCAGATAGGGAGCAGCCTTCAGCCCCTCTGCCAGCAGCTCGCCGTCTGCATCCAGAAAGACCTTTGCCCCTGCCTTTTTGCAGGATTCCACCCATGTGTAGTAGGTGTCCTTGGGGGCACCCTTCGGCAGGCTGCCTGCCAGCACCACGATATCCCCCTGTTTCAGTTCCTTCAGCAGGTCGTACAGCAGGGCGGTCAGCTCCGGGGCATCCACCTCGATGCCCGGCTCGTTGATGTCGGTGTTGGTGTGGTTTTCCGGGTCGATGACCTTCAGGTTCGTGCGGGTCTCGCCGGGCACGAAACGGAAGTTGTGGGCAAGCCCTTCACTGTCCAGTGCGTCCTGAATGGCTCTGCCGCTGTTACCGGCCAGAATGCCGATGGCCTTGCTGGTCCCACCCAGCTTTGCGATCACCTTGCTGACGTTGATGCCCTTGCCACCGGGATCGGTACGCATCTTGGTGATCCGGTTTACGGTGTCCAGCGCAAGGTTCGGGATCTCAACGGTCTTGTCCAGCGCCGGATTCAATGTTACGGTGTAGATCATGGGAACAACAGCCTCCTTCATGATTGTTGTTATGAAACTCGAAACTGTTGAAACGAAAGCTCTAGCATTATAATACCAACAGTTTTCGCCCGTGTCAAGCTGTTGTTTCAACAAATCGCACTGCGTGTTTTTGGTGCTTTTCGCCAACTTTCTGGGATACATGATTTTTCGTTCAAAAGTGCTCTAATAGGTATCTTGTTATAATAGCAAAAAAACTCCCGGCTCTGCCCAAAAAGGCAAAAGCCGGGAGTGCGTTTTCAGTTCATTTTGTGTGCGGCGGTTTGCAGTCCGCAAAAAAGCCACGGTCAAAGCCCTGTTCCAGCAGGTCTGCCGCTTCCTGCTGCTGGCCGGCGCGCAGTACCTCCATCAGCCGGGGCGTTTCGATCAGCTGCCCGCTGACATTCTGCATGACCTCCACCGGGACGCCGTTCCCGTCATCCGGGGCCAGCAGCACCAGTGCCCCCAGCACGATGCGCCCCGGCTCATAGACCGGCGGCTGTGCCTGCAGATAGCCCAAGCGGCAGTCCTTTACCGCACTTGTCCTGCAATGGAGCAGCAGGGCATACAGGGATTTGATGTAGGTATCGCCCAGCGTTTCACGGCGGCGAAGCTGCTGCTCCACCAGCCGGGCGTCCGCTTCCTGCGGGCAGAACAGCTGCGCCGCTGCATGGATGAGGGCAGCGCGGCTGCCGGGAACCTTGACGGGCTGGATGGTCAGATGTTCCAGCAGCCCGGTCATGGACCGGGTCAGGCGCGCATAATACTGCAGCTTGGAGCCTGCGTGCGGTGCATCCTGCACAGGCTGCACCGCCGGTTCCGGTTCTGCGCGGTTCTGGCTGTACTGCGTGATAGCGTCCTTCAGCACGGCACGATCCGGTTCCAGCAGGGAAGGGCTGATGCACACCGCCGGGTAATCCAGTTCCAGCGGCACGGTGGAGATAATGAAGTCGATTTTTCTCCGACGCAGGTCGGCAGTGTTCAGCTCCCGCACCGAGCAGCACCCCTCCACCTGCAAAGAGGGAAACTCGTTTCCCAGCCGGGAAGCCAGAAAGCGGCTGGAGCCCATGCCCAGCGGACAGGCCACTACCACCCGCAGCCGCAGCCGGAACATGGCATTCTGTTCCAGCACTGCGCCAAAGTGCATGGCAAGGTAGGCCGCTTCGTCGTCCGAGATGGCGGGCAGGACGAATTGCTGCTGCACCGCATCACAGGCGGCGCGGGTGGCTTTCCACAGGCCGGGGTAGTCGGTGCGGATGGTGTCCAGCTGGGGGTTTTCGGTACGAATGTTCTGCTCCACCCGCAGCAGCATGGGGCGCAGGTGGCAGTACAGGTCATCCCGCAGGGAGGTGTAACCGGAAAGGTCTGTGTGCAGCGCCTTTTCCATTTCCCGGATAAGGGCGGCTTCCAGATTCCGCAACTCCATCTCCTGTGCGCTACCCCAAGGGTCCTCTGCGCCCAGATAGGCGGAGAGATACAGTTCCAGATACTGCGCTTCCTCAGGCGGCAGGGTCAGCCCGAAGGCGCGGTTCAGCGCCGCCACCAGCCGGGCAGCATGATTGCCCGCCGGGCGCAGCCCTCTGGGGGCACTGCCCTTGTCGCCACCCTGCCGCAGCTGCTGAATGGTCAGGGTGCAATGGATCGCCAGCGCCAGAAAACCTGCATCCGGCAGATGGAGCTGTTCTTCCTGTTCAAACTGCTGCAAAACCGCCCAGACCTTTTCGGCCGTTTTTGTATCCAGCAGGGTCGAGAAGATCTCGTTTTCCGGCATCCGTCCGCAGAGCACCTCTGCCAGTTCCTTTTCCGGCATACTGCTGCGCAGCAGGGCAGACACCACCCTCCGGTAGGAAGAAGCATCCCCCTGCAGCCAGACCCCCACGCCGGGGCGGCGGAACATCTCCACCCGGTAGGGGTGTAGCTTGGTCTCAAGTTCATCCAAGTCCGCAGACAGCGTGCTTTCCGAAACGCCAAGCGCCCGTGCCAGTACCGCTGTTTTGCAGGGCTCCTGCTCGCTGAGCAGCCTTGTCAAAAGCTGCTGCCGCCGCTCTGCGCGGGAAAGTTTTTTCCTGTCGCCGCTGTTCAGCTGGGTGCGCAGTGCGTCTCGCCGCTCCGGCGCTTCATCCAGCAGCAGACCCTTGCCGGGATTCCGCACAAAATGCGCCCCGGCAGCCTGCATCCACTGCTCCACAGCGGGCAGCTCCCGCAGCACGGTGCGGCGGCTAACCCCGATGCTTTCAGCCAGCGCCGCCGCCGTCACCCAGCCCTGCGGAAGGCTGAGCAGCTGCTCGATCAGCTTCCGTGCATTTGCCGACAGTTCCTCACGATACACCGCACCCATGTTGCTTCTCTCCTTTTCCCAAAAGTTACCCATTGCTTCTATTGTAACATAGTGCCACCCCGTCTGCCAGCCCCCAACGCAGAAAAGAAGTTGTGTGTTTTTTGTCACTATTGCCCGGTGACAAAAGCTTCCTTGTTCCCGTCTTGTATCCCGGCGCATCAGCAAATATGCACAAATCACCCGCGCATCCATTGGAAATGTTGCCGTATCAGCCCACTGGTGTCACCATCCTCCGGTGACAACCCCACCGCTTGTCACCATTGAAATCCGGCGCAGTATCGGCTAGAATAGTGCCAGAACGAAACGAAAGCTCCTCCGAACAACCGTCCGCAGGCCGCAGCTCCCATGCCACAGGAGCTGCACCGCCTGCCTTTCAAGTGAAAAAGGAGAGCTACAAATGAAAAACGCTGTTTCCCGCTTTGGCAAGTTCCTCAGCGGCATGGTCATGCCGAATATCGGCGCATTCATCGCGTGGGGCTTCCTCACCGCTCTGTTCATTGAAGCGGGCTGGTTCCCCAACGAAAAGCTGGCCAGCATGGTCTCCCCGATGCTGACCTACCTGCTGCCCATCCTCATTGCAGGGCAGGGCGGCAAAATGATTGCAGGCGACCGCGGCCGTGTCATCGCCGCCATCGCCGTGGTGGGCTGCATCTGCGGCTCGGACTACACCATGCTGATGGGCGCCATGGTCATGGGCCCTCTGGCCGGCTGGGTCATCAAGCAATTCGATAAGAAGGTGGAAGGCCATATCCCCGCCGGTTTCGAGATGCTGATCAACAACTTCTCCGTCGGCATTCTGGGTATGCTGCTGGCCATCCTCGGCTACTACGTCATCGGCCCGTTCATGACCGCCATCCTCACCGTGCTGACCGCCGGTGTGGACTTCCTTGTGGCGCACAGCCTGCTGCCGCTGGTGTCCATCTTCATTGAGCCTGCCAAGGTATTGTTCCTGAACAACGCCATCAACCACGGCATCTTCAGCCCCATCGGTGCAAGCCAGGCCGCTGAGACCGGCCGCTCCATCATGTATATGCTGGAAGCCAACCCCGGTCCCGGTCTTGGTGTCCTGCTGGCCTACTGCTTCTTCTGCAAGGACGACACCACCCGCCAGTCCGCTCCCGGTGCTGTGATCATCCACCTGCTGGGCGGCATCCACGAGATCTACTTCCCCTACATCCTGATGAACCCCGTGATCATCATCGCCCCCATCGTGGGCAACTTCTGTGCCATCCTGTTCTACTCTATGACCGGTGCAGGTCTGTCCGGTCCTGCTTCTCCCGGTTCCATCATCGCCTACATGGCAATGGCTCCCCGGGATTCCATTCTCACCGTTCTGCTGGGCGTTGTCATCGCCGGTGCTGTTTCCTTTGTTCTGTCCTCGGTCATTCTGAAAGCGACCTCCGGTCACACCAAGAGCCTGACCGATGCCCAGAACGAAATGAAGGAGATGAAGGCACAGGCCAAGGGCGAGATCCCCGAGCCTACTGCCGTGAATGTCGGCCAGATCCGCAAGATCGTCTTTGCCTGCGATGCCGGTATGGGTTCCAGCGCCATGGGTGCTACCAAGTTCCACAACCGCATTAAGGCGGAGCGCCCCGACCTGACCGTGACCAACTCCAGCGTGGACACCATCCCCGCTGACGCGGACGTGGTGGTCTGCCAGCGCGTTCTGGCTGACCGTGCCGCCAAGTGCGCCCCGCAGGCACAGCTTGTTACATTGGATAACTTCCTTGCAGATCCGCATCTGGACGCATTGTACAACGCACTGACCTCCACTTCCCCGGCACTGGATGCCAAGGCCGAAGCTGCCGCCAATGAGGAGATCGTATCCGACCTGCGCAATGCAGCCGTAGCCCCTCTGGCGGCTGCCGTGACCGAGGCTTCCAAAGCCAACGGTTCCGTGATGAAGATCCAGGCGGAGGACATCCAGCTGGGTCTGCCCTCCGTCACCAAGGAGGAGGCCATCCGTGCCGCCGGTGCGCTGCTGGCAAAGCGGGGCTATGTGGATGACAGTTACGCCGATGCCATGGTGGAGCGCGAAAAGCTGGTGAGCACCTACATGGGCATGGGCGTAGCCATCCCCCACGGCACCAGCCAGAAGAAGGGCACCGTTAAAAAGTCCGGCGTTGTTCTGCTGCAATATCCGCAGGGCGTGGACTTCGGCGATGAAAAAGCCTACCTCGTGTTCGGCATTGCCGGTGTCGGCAACGACCATCTCGACCTGCTGGGCAATGTCTGCGAGATCCTTGAAGACGAGGATGCGCTGGAACAGCTCAAGACCACTTCCGATATGAACTATGTGCTGGAGCACTTACAATAACGATTCCAAAAAGGAGAGATTTTTATGAAGAGCATCGATATCACCATTCAGGACAAAGAAGGTCTGCACGCCCGTCCCGCCGGCATCCTGAGCAAAGCTGCCAAGGGCTTTGAGAGCAAGGTGACCATGACCAAGAACGGCAAAGTCGCCGACATGAAGAAGATCTTTGCCGTAATGGGTCTGGCCGTGAAGTGCGGCGAGACCGTGACCATCGCCGCCGATGGTGCGGATGAGGATGCCGCCATCGAAGAATTGACCAAGCTGTGCAAGGACGCATGACTTCTCCCTCCGTCTATGACCATTCTGCATAAATACTGCTGACGCAAAACCGCTCCGGGCAGAACGCTCGGAGCGGTTTTACTGTCAGTACAGAGAGAAACAGGGCCTTCCCGACGGGGAAAGCCCTGTTGTACATATCGCTCTTGTCTGTGGATTTTCAGGGTGCGTCCATTCAGGGCGCACCCTGTTTTTGTTTTGAGAAAAAACTTGAGAAATAAATCTTAGGCCTTTGTTAGGATCAGGCACTCATACGGACGCAGGGCATCGTTTCTGTCCGGATAGTTTCCCAGCAGCTTATCTGCGTCTGCCCAGCCCTCTGGCAGGGTGTAAGGTGCGTCATGCTCAGTCAGGTTGCACAGCACCAGCAGTTCTTCCCCATCTTCGGCACCATAGCGGCGGTAAGCCAACAAATCGGCATTGTCCGGGTAAAGAAACTCGATCTTGCCCGCACTGATGACCGGCATTTTCTTGCGCAGGGCCACCAGCGTTTTGTAAAAGCTGCGCACAGAATCCGGGTCATCCACCTCAGCAGCGGCGTTGATGGCCTTGTAGTTGTCCGCCAAACCAATCCACGGAGTGCCAGTGGTGAAGCCCGCATTTTCGCTGCTATTCCACTGCATCGGGGTGCGGGAATCATCCCGGCTGCGCTGGGCGATGATGTCCAGCGTTTCTTCCTCGGACTTGTCCTGCTCTCGCAGGATCCTGTAGTAGTTGAGGCTCTCGACGTCGCGGTACTGCTCGATTTTCGTGAAGTGCGGGTTCGTCATGCCCAGCTCCTCACCCTGATAAATGTACGGTGTGCCGCGCATAAAATGGATCGCTGCCGCCAGCATCTCGGCGCTTTCCTTCCAGTAGGTCGTGTCGCTGCCAAAGCGGCTCACCGCACGGGGCTGGTCATGGTTGCACCAGAACAGGGCATTCCAGCCGTTGTGCTCCTGCATTCCTTCCTGCCAGGTCTGGAACAGCTTCTTCAGCGCCATGTGGTCAGGCGGCATCAGTTCCCACTTCTGACCATTCTTGTAATCCACCTTCAGGTGATGGAAATTGAAGCACATCGTCAGCTCGTGGTTGCCCTCAGCGGTGTAGCCGATACAGTTTTCCAGCGTGGTGGAGGACATTTCGCCAACGGTTATCATACCGTCGATGCCGCCCGCGGCGACCAGCTCCTTCAGGTACTTGTGGACGTTGCGACCATCGGTGTAGAAGCGACGGCCATCGCCCGCAAAGTCGTCCTCATACACTTCCGGTTTGGAAATCAGATTGACCACATCAAAGCGGAATCCCTTGATCCCCTTCGCCTTCCAGAAACGGAGGATGTCGGCCATTTCTTCCCGCACCGCCGGGTTCTCCCAGTTCAGGTCTGCCTGTGTCACATCGAACAGGTGCAGATACCACTTGCCCAGCTGCGGCACATACTGCCATGCCGGGCCACCGAACTTGGACACCCAGTTTGTGGGCAGATTGTCCGGGGTTCCGTTCTTAAAGATGTAGTAATCCTGATATTTCTTATCTCCGGCCAGCGCCTTTTTGAACCACTCGTGTTCAGTAGAGGTATGGTTGAACACCATGTCCAGCATCAGGCCGATGCCGCGCCTGTCCGCCTCGCGGATAAGCTCCTCCAGATCCTCCATCGTGCCGTAGCGCGGGTCAACGGCACGGTAGTCGGCCACATCATAGCCGTTGTCGCGCTGGGGCGAGGGGAAGAACGGCGTCAGCCAGAGATAGTCAACGCCCAGGTCGGCGAGGTAGTCCAGTTTCGCGGTGACGCCCTTCAAATCGCCGAAGCCGTCACCGTTCGAGTCCATGAAGGATTTCGGGTAAATTTGGTAGACAACTTTATCTTTAAAATCATTCATGGTATACACCTCACAAAATCAGGCAATGCCTTTCTTTTTGCCGACGATGACGGTCAGCACAAAGGGGACGACGATGGCAATGGCCATGCACAGCGCAAAGCTGAGCATATAGGCGGGCTGGATGGACAAAATACCAGGGATGCCGCCGACACCGATGGCGTTGGCCGTGGTGGAAGTTGCCACACAGACGACCGCTGCGATGGCAGATCCAGTCATGCCGCAGATAAACGGGAAGTGGAATTTCAGGTTGACGCCGAACATAGCGGGCTCGGTAACGCCGAGGTAGCAGGAGATGCAGGAGGGAACGTTGACTTCCTGTGCGGCAGCATTCTTGCGCTGCAGATAGATCATACCGAGGACGGCGGAGCCCTGCGCAATGTTGGACAGCGCGATCATGGGCCACAGCATGGTGCCGCCGAAGTCGGCAATCAGCTGCATATCGATGGCGTTGGACATGTGATGCAGGCCGGTGATGACCAGCGGGGCATAAACAAAACCGAAGATTGCGCCAAAGACCACGCGGAAGGAGCCGGAAATGCCGGCGTAGACGATGTCAGAAATGAAGGTGCCGATCTTCCAGCCGATGGGGCCAAGGACAGTGTGGGCGATGATGACGGACAGCACCAGCGAGCAGAAGGGCACAACGATCATGGAAATGACCGCCGGGCAGATCTTGCGGAAGAATTTTTCCAGATAGACCAGCGTGAACGCGGCCAGCATGGCGGGAATGACCTGCGCCTGATAGCCAATCATGTTGATGGTGAAGAAGCCGAAATCCCATTTCGGGATGTCCGCCGCTGCCGTGGACGCGACGGAGTAGGCGTTGAGCAGCTGGCCGGAGACGAGCGTCAGGCCGAGGACGATGCCCAGACTTTGGGTCGTGCCCATTTTCTTTGTGACAGACCAGCAGATGCAGACCGGCAGCATATGGAAGATGGCTTCGCCAATCAGCCACAGGAAGCTGTCAACGCCGGACCAGAACTGGCTGATGTCGCACAGCGTCTGGGTGCCGTTATTAAAAAAGTAGATGCTGTCAATGCAGTTGCGGAAGCCGAGAATCAAACCGCCGGTGATGATGGCGGGAATCAATGGGGCAAAAATCTCCGCAAGCACGCTCATGACCTTCTGCAATGCGTTCTGGTTCTGCTTGGCTGCGCTCTTGACGGCGTCCTTGGAAACACCGTCAATGCCGGAGACGGCAATAAAGTCATTGTAGAAATCGCTGACCGTATTGCCGATGATGACCTGGAACTGGCCCGCCTGGGTGAAAGTGCCCTTGGCGGATTTCAGTGCCTCGATCTTGGCAACGTCCGCCTTGGCGGGATCGTTGAGGACAAATCGCATACGCGATACGCAGTGGGATACTGCCGCGATGTTCTCCTTGCCGCCAACGTACTCAAGCAGCAGCCGCGCGTCCTGTTCGTATTTACCCATGATGTTTTCCTCCTTTATCTTTTTGATGATTCATCCAACTTGTTCATACAAGTTTTGCTTGTGGTTTCAGTATAGTTCGCTTGTTCAGACAAGTCAAGCAGATTTACAAAAAATCATGTTCTGTTTGAAAATTTTCAGCATCTCGGACAAGAGAATGCCTTGAAATTCAGGCGCAATCACGGTATACTGAAACCAATGTTTGAACAAGTTGAGGTAAACAGCCATGCCAAAAGCAAAATATGAAGGAATTTACCGCAGTATCAAAAAACGCATCGAGGCGCAGGATTACCCCTATCAATCGCTGCTGCCCAGCGAGAATACCTTAATAGAGGAATACGCCTGCTCCCGCAACACAGTTCGACGCGCATTGGCGGAGCTGGTAGCCGACGGCTATGTGCAGACCATGCAGGGGCGCGGCGTGCGGGTCATCTACCAGCCGGTGGGCAAAACGACGTTTACCATCGGCGGCATCGAGACGTTTCAAGAAACCGCCCGCCGCAACCGCCTGCAAGCCGTTACCCGCGTCATTCGGTTTGAGACCATCATCGCAACGGAACAGTTTGCCGCGGAAAGCGGATTTTCTGAGGGCGATGAATTGTGGGCGGTACAGCGTGTGCGTTATCTGGACGGAAAAGCACTGATTCTGGACATCAACTACTTTTTAAAGGAATTTGTACCCGGACTGACAGAGGAAATCGCATCCCATTCCATCTATGATTTTATTGAAAACGTGCTTGGAATGCAGATCATCACCAGCAAACGGCGCATCACGGTGGAACACGCAACTGCCCGTGATGAAAAGCTGCTGGATATGGACGGCTATGATTGCGTGGCAGTGGTGGTAAACCAGACCTTCAACTCGGACGGGATGCTGTTCGAGTACACCCAGTCCCGGCATCAGCCGGACTATTTTTGCTTTCAGGACATTGCCACCCGAAAGAAAAACTAAAGGCGATGTGCTTCGCTATAAAGCACATCGCCCAAACTCAACTCATGCAATTTTCATATCTACCGTCTGCCGCAAAGAGCAGATGATATTTTTCTAATCCTCTAGCCCATGGCTCCCAGCCACATTCTTCAAATATTCCTTCGTGTCACCATTCAGAATCAAATCGGCATAGCCCAGCGGGTCATTGTAGATGAGATAATCCAGTTCTGACCTCTGCGCCATGGTCACATCCAACGCATCCTCGACCCCGGTGCAGTTGTCGGACACACAGCGGTTGGAAACGAGCCGGAGCTTGTCGGGGCAAAGCCCCTCCATCTTGCTTGCGCAAGACCGCTCTACCGCTTAAAAGCCCCACCGGGGCTTTCATTGCTGCGCAACTGCGGCATTCTCATTTCCGAAGAAAACAAAAAATCCGAACCCTTCTCCTATCGAGAAAAGGTTCGGATTTTCATTGTTTGGTGCGGATAAGAGGACTTGAACCTCCACCGAGTTGCCCCGATTAGAACCTGAATCTAACGCGTCTGCCAATTCCGCCATATCCGCATATTCTGTTTTGTTCCTGCACCGCAGCGCCGGGAACGATAGTTATTATACCAGATACAAAAGAAATGTCAAGGCTTAATTTCAAAATTATTCGACAAATTTTTGCAGCAAAGTTGGTGCACTCTGAATAGCGGCTGCGGGGCGCTTTTTAGGGCAGATTATGGTACAATAAACGATAGGCAGCACCGCACAATTCCCGCCTGACGGCTTAAGCACCGTTCCGGCGGCTGCGGCACGGCATCTGCGTTGCCAAAATGCTCGATAATACACAAAGTATTATCTGCGCTTTTGGCTTAGCATCTGCCGCACCTCGCGCGCCGTATCGGCACTTAGAATTATGCGGTACTGTCTATACGTCCGGGCACTGCCCGGCGATTACGGAAAAACGAGGGAAAACGATGCTGAATGTGATGATTTTTCTGGTGGGCGCGCTGATCATGTTTTACATGGCGCTGCGCAGCGTGCGGGCACGGCAGCAGCTGCGCACCAAGGGCGTCTGCGTACAGGCCACGGTAAGCGGTACGGTGCAGAGCCGGGACGGCGCTGCCTATGTGCTGGAGTTTACCACTGCGGGCGGCAGCCACCGGCTGCAGTACCCTAAGCCCGCCAAGGGCAAGCCCTTTACCGAGGGCAGTGTGGTCACCCTGTACTACGACCCCGATGCCCCGGAAAAGATGTTCGTGGAGGGCGACAAGTCCGTGCTGGGTGCCGAGCTGCTGTACGCCGGTATCGGCGTGGCGCTGCTGGTGCTGATGGTCGGCATCATGAACCGTTGAGAAGGAGGGACACCGCATGAAACTGGAACATTTCGGCATGGCAGAGCCGGGGGACTGCCGGTTGGTATTCACGGCCAGCGCAGAGGAGCTGGCCGATGCACTGGCAAAGGAGCAGGCTGCCCCGGATGCTCCGCAGGACGAGGAAGAACTGCTGACGGCAGCGGTGAACCGCACCATTCTGGAGGGCTTTGACCCCCTTTACCGGCAGCTGGTGCAGGAGCAGCAGCTGGTACCGGTGACCGACCCGGATTTCGAGCTGCTGGCGGTCAATAAGGCCGAGGGCTTCCGGGCGGGCGCGCAGTTCTACGCCCTGCCACCGCTGGAGCTGGGGCGGGATACCGGCTTTGTGCAGGCCATCGAGCCCCACCCGCTGCGCCGGTTGACCATTGAACTGGAGATCAACCGCAGCTACGGCGATGAAGAACGCGCTGCCGATGCCGCAGGCAAGGCCGCGCTGCGCGACCGGGTGACCCGGGAGCTCTACGCAAAGCGCTGCGCACAGGCCAGAGACCGGGCTGAAAAGGAGCTGGTCTGGCAGCTGGGCGATGAGGTGACCGGCCCGGTGCCAAAACGGCTGGAAGCAGGCAATTACTTTGCCGAGCAACGGCAGTTCAATCTGAGCTTGCAGGCAAACGGTATCAACTTTGACCGGTTCTTAGCCGTGCGTGGGCAGACGGTGGAGCAGTTCCGGCAGTGGCTGCACAGGCAGGCAGAGCGCAAGCTGCGCAGCTGGCTGGGGCTTTTGCTGGTGGCCGAGCGGGAGGGCTTACAGCCCACCGAAGCCGAGGTGAACGCCGCCCTCGCCGATTGGGACGAGAAGCTGGACGGAGAGCGCACTTTCCCCGCGAATGACACCCGCAAGGTGCGCCAGCGCCTTGCCCGGGCAAAGGCCACGGCCTTTGTGGTGGAGCATTCCACCCTTACCCCGCCGCCGGCGGAGCCCCTTGTGCAGGAACCGGAAGCAAAATAAAAAATGATGTGATTTATGCCATGGCGGGCAGTCTGCGGGCTGCCCGCCATGGCATTTTTTTGCAAAAAAAGAGACAGCCGAGCGCCCGCAGGTGCTCCGCTGTCCCGGAGATTGTAGCTTTATTCCAGATGATGCTTCTGGCAGAACCTTTTGCTTACCCAGTACATCCCGCCCCACAGCAGGACTGCAAGCACAAGGTAGACCGGGTTCTTCAGGGAGCTGACCAGTGACTGCCCAAAGACGGCCATCATGGCCACCATCAACCCCTTGCCTAAAAGGACGGTGCGCAGATAGCGCTTTTCGTCAAAGTCCGACATCCCGAAGGCAAAGTGCATGAAGGAGGTGGGGGTGAAGGGCAGCAACGACAGCATGAACAGGGACGAGGTATCGAAGCGGTTCACCCACTGCTGCGCCTTTTCCAGCTTGGGGGAGCGGCTGGCCACTTTCCAGAAAAAGCGCTTGATGAGCCGCCGCCAGAACAAAAACATGATGACGCCGCCCAGCGCTACGCCTGCCCAGCTGTACAAAAAGCCCAGCAGGCCGCCGTGTGCGGCTACGTTCAGCGCTACAATGGCGATGAGCGGCAGCGGCGGAAAAAAGGACTCTACCATAGCCAGCAGAATGGGCACAAGGGGGCCAAGTCCCTCAAAGCCCGCCAGCAGCGCTTCCCAGTATTCCAGTGTTCCAAGCTGGTGCACCCAGCCCATCAGTGTGGTTTGCATCCTTTGTTCGATCCCTTTCTGCACAGCCGGTGCCGGGGTGTCCCCGGGCAGACTACGTTAAGCTTAGTATATCCATTCTCTATGACAGAGCCATGAACAGAGTGTGCATTTTTTCGACACGTCATACGCTCTGCTATCAATACTACGAAACGGAAGGGGATTTTCCTGCATTTACTTTTCCGCGGCCTGCTTTTCGGCCTTGGCGCGCATCCGCTCCAGCTGGGCGGTGCGCAGCTTTTCCCAGCAGGCAAGGCTTTCGGCGTCCGGCATCTGGGCGCAGCGGGCAAAGCTCCAGTGCAGGCCGTCCCGGCGGGACAGCTTGTACCGCTGGAACACGCCCTGCCCGGCGGCGTTGCCGCTGCCGGTGCAGCTGGGGCACTGACACAGGGTATACCAGCTGTTGCTGCCCTTTTTCAGCCAGATCTCGTCCGGCTGCAGGGTGGTGCCGCACTCCGGGCAGGGCATCTGGCTGATCTTGGGGTCAGCCCGCCATGCGTACTGCTCCACATAGCCGTGGAACACCGTAAAGTCCCGGTAATCGCCGGGGTTCTGGCACAGGCTCTGGCGCAGCGCCTCGTCCTCGGTGGGGTAGGCGGCAAACCCGGCGCGCAGATCCAACAGACGGCAGACATCGGCGGTGTACAGCGTGTCGGAAAGCGCATCGTGGAAGGGGCGCTCCATGGGGATGCCCATGCGGGTGACCACGCTTTCCAGCGTCATGCCCTCGCCCTCCTTGCGGGGATGCTCCCGCAGAAAGACCTGCTGCAGGTCGTACCACACGGTGGGCCTGGACTCGTCCAGATTGCACAGGAACAGGTTCTGCTTGAGCACCGGCACATCATCCAGACCCCACTCGGCAAACTCGGCATCCGGGCCACACCACTGCATAAAACGGCGCAGTCCCTGCACGATGGGTTCGCCCTTGTCCAGATCGGCCTGCGTCAGGCCGGTCACCTTGGCGATATGGTGCTGCAATTTGCGGAAGATGCGGGGACGCAGATGGATGGAAAAGGTGTCCAGCACATTGGCATCCTCGTCGATCTTTACAGCGCCGATCTCCACGATCTCGCCCCGCAGGGTCTGCTGCACCCCATGGTAGTTAAAGGTATACGGCTGGTAGCCGATGTTCCATTCCAGATCAAATAAAACCAAGTTACGCGGCATTGCTTTGTTAGTCCTCTCGTAAAATAAACTTCTCCACGGCCTCGGCCACGCCGTCGTGGTTGTTGTCGGCGGTGGTCACATAGTCGGCGCAGTCCTTTACCGGCTGCTCGGCGTTCTGCATGGCCACGCCCACCCCGGCGTAGGCGATCATGGAGCGGTCGTTCAGGCCGTCACCGCAGGCCATCAGGTTCTCGCGGGTCAGCCCCATGCGGCGCAGAAGCTCTGCCAGACTGCCGTCCTTCGCCACGCCCAGCGGCACCGCCTCGATAAAGAAGGGGCTGGAGGGGTACAGGTCGGCGCGGCCCGCAAACTGCTGCTGTCCGGCGGCGCACACTGCGTCCCGGCGGGCGGGGTCCAGCGTGATAAGCATCTTGCACACAGGGTAGTTTACATAGGACGCCAGATCGTCCACATGGATCATGGGCAGCTTGGTGGTAAAGCACTCCTTGTTGGCCCACTCGTCCTTGTCCCGCTCGCAGACGATGCCCTCGCGGTTGTAGGTCAGGATGGCAATATCCTGCGCGGCGGCAAAATCGCACAGCTGGGGCACAAGGGTGGGGTCCAGCGTCTTTTCCACCAGCGTCTCGCCGGTGCGGCAGTCCACGATCTTGCCGCCGTTGTAGGACAGGATGCAGCCGCCCTTTTTGTCCAGACCCAGCTCCTCAGCCAGCGGCTGGATGCCGGCGGTGGGCCGGCCGGACGCCAGCACGACGGTCACGCCTTTTTCAATGGCGGCGTCCAGCGCGGCGCGGGTGCGCGGGGTGACGAGTTTCTGGTCGTTGGTCAGGGTGCCATCCAGATCCAGCGCCAGCACTTTGATATCAGACATATTTAAAAGATCCTCTCATTATAGAAGTATATCTCAGCTTGCTTTCTCTATTGTACAATGAAAAGCCCCCTGCTTGCAACCCTTGCGGGGCGGTTCAGCGCAAAAAGTGGCTCGGATGCGGGCGTTACAGGCAGATTTTACCTGTTTTGCCCGGATTTTACACCGCCACCCTTCCGTGCGCCAAAGGTTTACCTAAGTGTTACACGGGGCTGGTTTCGCCGCTGCGGGCGGTGCGCTACAATACAGGTGTTCCCACAAGAAATAGTAGAACCGCCCCCAAGCCGGGCTGAAAAAGAGAGGATATCTGTTATGAAGAACGCGAAAATTTCCCGCCGCAGCTTCCTGAAAGCCGGTGCCGTTGCGTCGGCAGTGGGCATGCTGTCGGCTACCCCCGTAGCTGCGCACGCCGCCGAGGCAGATGCTTCTGCCGCAGCAGACGAAGAGAACGGTCTGCTGGACGTGTTCAAAAAGCCCAAGTACGTTTTCCTGTTCATTGGCGACGGCATGGGCACTGCCCAGATCCAGTCCGCACGCTTCTACAAGGGCACCGTGGACAACAACGGCGCTGTGACCGAGGCCGACCTGAGCTTTACCAGCTTCCCGCAGGTGGGCAGCGTGACCACCTACGACAGCACCTCCTTCTGCCCGGATTCCGCTTCCACCGCCACCTCCATCGCCACCGGCCACAAGACCGAAAGCGGCGTCATCAATATGTGTCCGTGGACCCGCGATGTACCCTACGAGACCATCGCCGAAAAGCTGCACACCCAGAAGGGCTATAAGGTGGGCGTCATCTCCACCGTGAACATCGACCACGCCACCCCCGCTGCCTTCTATGCCCACCAGAAAACCCGCAAGAACTACTACGAGATCGGCGTGGAGCTGGCAAATTCCGGCTTTGAGTACTTTGCCGGCGGCGAGTTCCAGAAGGTGAACGGCGACGGTACCGGCCCCGACAACCATACCGTGGCTGCCAACGCCGGTTACAACGTGGTCACTACCCAGGCCGGTGCAGCGGCTCTGACCGCCGGTGCAGGCAAGACCCTGATCATTGCCGAGAATCTGGGCGATGGCAAGGCCATGAACTACGCCATGGACGCTGCCAGCGGCGAGTGGCAGCTGACCGACTATGTCAAGAAGGGCATCGAGCTGCTGAACAACAAGAAGGGCTTCTTTATGATGACCGAGTCCGGCAAGATCGACTGGGCCTGCCACGCCAACGATGCCGCTGCCTCCATCCACGATGTGCTGGAGATGAGCAACGCCGTGCAGGCTGCGGTGGACTTCTACAACGCCCACCCCAACGAGACCCTGATCCTTGTCACCGCCGACCACGAGACCGGCGGCATGGCCATCGGCTACAAGACCACCAACTACGATACCTTCCTGACCAATCTGGCACACCAGAAGATGTCCTACGCAAAGTTCGATGCCACCTATGTGCAGGGCTACATCGCCAACAAGACCCCCTTTGAAGCCGCCATGCAGGATGTGAAGAACGTCTTTGGCCTGACCCTGCCCACCGACCCCGCTGCCGCCAGCGCAGGCAAGTTGCTGCTGACCGACTACGAGGTGGAGAACCTGCGCAAGGCCTACGAGCGCACCCTGCAGGTGGGCTCCTCCAGCCAGAGCAAGATGAGCCAGCAGGACTACGAGCTGTACGGCACCTACATCCCCTTCAGCATGGCTGTCTGCCACACCATCAACCACAAGTCCGGTATGGACCACACCACCTACGCCCACACCGGCGCCATGGTCAACGTGTACGCCATGGGTGTCGGCGCCGAGAAGTTCGGCGGTGTGTACGACAACACCGAAATCTATCACAAGCTGGCTGAGCTGACCAAGGTCCAGTAAGTAATATATCTTGATTTTTCCGCTCCACTTTTCCACAACCAAGCCGCAAAATGTGCAAAACCCTCCCTGCCGGCAACGCAAAGACTGCGCCCGGCGGGGAGGGTTTTGCTGTAATGCGGCGAAAAATGTGTTACAATGGATTTACCGCCGTAAGGCGGTGAAAGGTGCTGTGTCGAAAACGCAGGCGGCTGCTCTTACCGACAGGAGTTTGTTCCACGGTGACCCATGGAATGAACGGAATGCCGAGGGGCAGGCTTATTTTGAAGTCATCCCCTTACTTGTAGCATTACGAGGAAGGGGGGAGTTGCATGACCTTGTCGGAAGTGATGCTGTTGCTGACTTTGTTAGCGACAGTGGCAGCGTTGATCGTTGATGTAGTAAACACTACATTTGACATCGCGTGGAAAATCTCTCATGACAAATCGAACGATGACAACAAGAAAAGCAAGTAACCGCCTTCTGCTTCCCCAAGCTAACGGTCACTTGCTTTCTCATCCGTAGGAACAAGCGATCGCCGGTAACGGGTAGCCGTTTGCCGACCAGCGCCTTTTCTGCTTCTATTATAGCGCATCTGCGCCAATTGTCAATGCTGAATGCTTCAGACCTTCATCTCAGGAAAGCCCTCCAGCTTGGAAGTGCAGTGGGGGCAGCGCACAGCCTTGATGGAGATCTCGCTCTGGCAGTAGGGGCACACCTTGGTGGTGGGCTCCTCCGGTGCGGCGGGCTCCTCGGGCTTTTTGTGCAGGGAGTTGACAAACTTGATTACAACAAACAGTACAAAGGCCACGATGAGGAAGTTGATGATGGAGTTGACGAACTCGCCGATCTTGATGCTGGAGCCGCCCAGACCAATGACCACATCGGAAAAATCTGCCTTGAAGAACAGGCCGATCAGCGGGTTGATGATGTCCTCCACCAGCGCGGTGACGATGGCGGTGAAGGCACCGCCGATGACAACGCCCACTGCCATGTCCAGCACGTTGCCGCGCATGGCAAATGCCTTGAACTCTTCAAGGAACTTTTTGATGCCGCTTTTTTTCTCTTCCATAGATAAACCGCTCCTTCTTGTCCCCCCTTTTTTACCGCAAGGGGTTCTTTTATTTTTATAATAGCGTATAGCGCGTCGATTTGCAAGAGTAAAGCAGCCCATTTTATGGAAAATAAAAAATGTCCTCTCTTGTGAAAAAACGCTCCCGGAAAGTCCGCAGACTTTCCGGGAGCGTCCTATTTCAAAAATAGTTTTCCGCTGATTTATGCTGCGGGCTGCTCGGCGGCGGGCTGGGGATCAGCAGTCACCGTAATGGTGCGGCTGATGCTGCCGCAGGAGTAGTTGCCCCCTGCCTTGGCGGTCTGGGTGTAGGTGCCGGGCTCGGTGGGCACGCCGTTTATTTTGCTGCTGAAGCACAGGAAGGTCTTTTTCTTGTAGGTGTAATTCACCTTGCCGTTTTCAGCCACCTGTCCGTCCGAAATGACCTTGGCGGTCAGATCGGCGTTTTGCAGCTGGGAGACGGTCATGCTGGACGGGGCATCGGCTGCCCAGCTCAGGCTGACGTTTTCAGTCTTGGGCTTGATTTTGAACATGGCAAACCCGGCGGCGTTGATGTCGCTGCTTTCCAGCGCGATGGCACCGGCAAAGTACTTGCCGCTGTCCTTGGGCTGCTCGTCCAGATAGATGCGGCTCAGCGCGCCCTCGGGCAGATACTTGCGGATCAGGCTCAGCGCCAGCTTCATGCCGTTGGAAACGTTTTTCACGGTGGTCAGGTAGCTGGCCGGGACAAAGAAGCTGACGGTGTCCATTACCGACACCACCTCGTCCGCGACCCGCAGCAGCACGCTGACATCGTTGCCATCGATCAGCTGCTTGAGGTAGCTGTATACGTTGAATTCCTCGGCCTGATCCGGGGTCTGGGACATCTTTTTGGGCAGGGGGATCAGTTTAAGCAAAGTGCGCAGCTTATCCGAGATCATCAGGGTCACATAGCCGTAGGCTTCGCCGCTGGTGCCCAGCACCACAGCGATATACTGGGTGTTTTCGGGCCGGGTCTCCACCTCCAGCTTATAATCGGAGCCGTAGACAAGGTTGCCGGTCGCCCGGATGCGGATGTTGACGATATCATTTTCATCCTCTGCCGCGCTCAGCGCTGCGGCATCGGGCAGTTCCTCGCTGACAACAGCGGTGCTTTCCGGCTGCTGCGCTGCCGCCGAGGCGGGCATTGCCAGCACACCAAGCATCATGCTGACCGCGAGCAGGAGCGAGATCCATCGTTTGGCCTTCATACGAAAACCTCCTTTGTTGTTTGGTATCTTACCCACATTTTACCGCAAAATAATCCTAGGGTCAATAACGGGATTCAAGCCGGGCGCATCACTCCCCGATATAGGTAAAGCGGGGCTTTGTAACGCCGTCCCGGGTCACGGTCTCCAGCCACATGGCGGCGGGGCGTACCCACAGCCCGCCCTCGCCGTACAGGGCGCGGTACACCACCATCTCCTCCTCGGTCTCACTGTGGCGTGCTACGCCCAGTACCTGATATTCGTTGCCTTTAAAGTGGCGGTAGCGCCCGGGGCGCACCGGATATTGCAGTTCCTTCATAACTGTTCCCTTCTCTTTCTTCAAAAAAGGGCTGCTGCGCCGGGCGGGTGCAGCAGCCCATAAACCTTATTATATTACAGCGTGCTGTCCGTTCCATCGTCGGGGGTCTGCTCGGCAGAGTACAACAGCATCAGGTGGTTGGCCGAGGCTTCCAACTGGCTCTTGGCCTGCCGCAGGGCGGCTTCCTCGGTCTCGTTCATCTTTTCGGGCTTATCCTTGCGCAGGCAGCGGCGCAGGTTGGTAAGGTCGGCCTTCACGCGGGCTTTTTCGTCCTTATCCAGTTCCTTTTTGCACTTGGAAAGCGCTTCGTCCACCTTATAAGCCAGCACCTCGGCCTGATTGTGCAGCTCCAGGCGCTCCTTGCGGCGGCTGTCCTCGGCCTCATAGGCGGCGGCATCTGCCATAGCACGCTGGATCTCGTTTTCGGAAAGGTTGGTGCTACCGGTGATGGTGATATTCTGCTCCCGTCCGGTGGCAAGATCCTTGGCAGATACCTTCACCACGCCGTTCACGTCGATATCAAAGGTGACCTCGATCTGGGGCTTGGACGAAAAGCTTGCCCGGATGCCGTTCAGCTTGAATTTGCCCAAAGACTTGTTGTCCCGCGCAAAGTGGCGCTCGCCCTGCAAAACGTTGATCTCCACGCTGGTCTGCATGGGACGGGCGGTGGTAAAGATCTGGCTCTTGCGGGTGGGGATCATGCTGTTGCGGGTGATCAGCGGGGTGGCGACACCACCCAGTGTCTCGATGGACAAGGTCAGCGGAGTCACGTCCATCAGCACCAGTCCCTGCGCTGCCGCGCCGGTGGCACCCGCCAGCTTGCCGCCGCCCTGCAGCAATGCACCCTGCACCGCTGCACCCATGGCGACGCATTCGTCCGGGTTCAGGCTGTGGCTGGGCTCCTTACCCAGCAACTCCCGCACCTGCCGCTCCACGGCGGGCATCCGGGTGCTGCCGCCCACCAGCAGCACCTTGCCCAGCTGGCTGGCAGAGATGCCGGCATCCCGCAAAGCGTTCTGCACCGGGGTCACGGTGCGGGACAGCAGATCGCCGGTCATCATCTCAAACTGCGGGCGGGACAAAGCGATATCCAAGTGATGGGGCCCGTCCTTGCCCACCGTGATAAAGGGCAGGTTCAGCTGGGCGGAGGGCGCACTGGAAAGTTCCTTCTTGGCCTTTTCCGCCTCCTCCTTCAGCCGTCCCATGGCGGCGGGGTCGCGGGTCAGGTCGATGCGGTCAGACTTTTTGAACTCAGCCACCGCATACTCCACGATGCGCTGGTCAAAGTCATCGCCGCCCAGATGGGTGTCGCCGCCGGTGGCAAGCACCGTAAAGGTGCCGTCCTCGATCTCGATGATAGACACATCAAAGGTGCCGCCGCCAAGGTCGTAGACAAGGATCTTCTGGGCGGCTTCGTTGTCCAGACCGTAGGCCACCGCGGCGGCGGTGGGTTCGTTGATGATGCGCAGCACGTTCAGCCCCGCAATGCGGCCTGCATCCTGCGTGGCCTTGCGCTGGCTGTCGTCAAAATAGGCGGGCACAGTGATAACGGCTTCGGTCACCGGCTCGCCCAGATAGCTCTCGGCGTCCCGGCGGATCTTGGCAAGGATCATGGCGCTGATCTCCTGCGGGGCAAGGTCCTTGCCGTCAATGTGCGCCCGGTAGTCCGAGCCCATGTACCGCTTGATGCTGGAGATCGTGCGCCCGGAATTCGTGGCGATCTGGCGCTTTGCCGCGCCGCCCACCAGACGCTCGCCGTCCTTGGTAAAGGCCACCACACTGGGGGTGGTGCGCTCGCCCTCTGCATTGGTGATGACCACGGGCTTGCCGCCCTCCACCACCGCCACACAGGAATTGGTCGTGCCCAGATCAATGCCGATCACTTTGCTCATACTGTTTCCTCTGTTTCTTGTCCGCCGTGTCTGCGGGCTGTTTTTTCTCCAGTCTATCTTACAGGACGGCTGTGACCATTTTTTAGTCCAATTGTAAAGATTCTATGTTATAGGCCGCCGGAGCCGTGGGCGGCTCGTGGGTCAGCGCGTAGAGCAGCTGCTCAGCCTCCTGTAACCAGCGGTCAGCGTCCGGCTCGTGCTCCCGCTGCAAAATGGTAAAGGCCTGCTTTGCCTCAGCCGCCAGCGCCAGCGCCTTTTTGCGGGAGGTGTAGCGCGTTTCAAACTGCGCCAGCCGCAGGCAGACCCGGGGCGTGTACTCGATATCCGGCACCGCTGCCGCGCTCTGCCGCGCCCGGCGGTACCACAACAGCGCCTTGCCGTTGTCGCCCCGGGCGGCGCAGTCATCGCCAAGGTTCAAAAGGGCGATGGGCTCACCGCTTTCGGCAGCAGCTTTCCACAGCTTGCGCGCCTGCGCAGCGCTTTTGGGTACGCCGCGCCCCTGATACAGGCACTCGCCCAGCAGCGAGAGCCCGGCAGAACTGCCCTGCTCGGCGGCTTTCTGGTAGCACTCTGCCGCTGCCGCCCAGTGTCCGGCGCGGGCGGCTTCTTTACCGGCTTCGGCCTCCTCTGCGCCGGGACCCTCCGGGGTATGGCCTGCGTGCAGCAGACCGTTGAGCAGCGCACTGTCCAGAGAGGCGGAGTTGCTCCACGGGTCCAGCACCACACCGTCGATGCCCGGGGTGTCCAGCGCCAGCTGCATGGCCTGTTCCAAGGTGCGGTCAGCCATGGGGCGGCTTGCGGTACTGCGGTCTGCACCGGCCGCTGCCACCGAGGTGAACAGCGGCAGCCAGCAGCGCCCCTTATCGTTGCGCAGTGTCCACAAGGCAAGGCCATCGGCCTTTTCTGCCGGGATGGGGTGCTCCATCCACGGGGCGGGCGCACCCTGCACCGAAAGCGCCGTCTGCAGCGGCACAAGCACATGGGTCTCCAGCTCCAGCGCGTAATTCAAAGCGCTCATTAAAGACCAGAAGCTCTCCTCATTCTGCCCCTTGTACAGCCCCTGCACAGCCTGCTCGATGGCCGGGCAGCCGGTGCCGCGCGGGCTGTACACCGGTGCGGTGCGGCTGCGGCGGCTGCCCACCGGGCGGAAGCGTACCCCGCCGTCTGTTCGTCTTGCCATTGTGTTCACCATACTTCCCTATCAATCTCAGCTCTAAGGTGTATCTGAAAACAAAGAAAATGACGAATATTTCGCAAGCACAAGCGGGATTTAAGGCAAACAGCCGCAGGAATCCTTTGTGGATTTCAAGGCTGTTTAACGCAAAATCCAGCTGTGTTTGTAGAAATAGACTAAATTTTCGACTTTTCAGATATACCATAGTATAACAGGATTTGGCAGCTTGTACAATGCAAAACACAGCTGCGGCACTGGATTTTCAGTATACATCGCGTTATAATAAGGTGTATTTTGACCCCGAAGGAGGAATTATTTTGAACCGGATGCTTGGCTACCTGAAGGGCTACGAGCGCGAAAGTGTGCTTGCGCCGCTCTTTAAGATGCTGGAAGCCACCTTTGACCTGTTTGTGCCGCTGGTCATGGCCGATATCGTCAATGTGGGCATTGCAGCACATGACCTGCATTATATTCTGGTGCGGTGCGGCCTTTTACTGCTGCTGGCTTTCATCGGCCTTACCTGCAGCCTGACCGCGCAGTATTTTTCCGCCAAGGCGGCGGTGGGCTACTCCACCGCGCTGCGGCACGCCCTGTTTGCCCATATCCAAAGCCTGAGCTTTTCAGAGATGGATACGCTGGGCACCAGCACACTCATTACCCGCATGACCAGCGATGTCAATCAGGTGCAAAGCGGGCTCAACCTGTTTTTGCGCCTGTTCCTGCGCAGCCCCTTTGTGGTGCTGGGCGCCATGGTCATGGCCTTTACGGTCAACGCTCGGGCGGCAATGATCTTTGTAGTCACCATCCCGCTGCTCAGCGTGGTGGTGTTCGGCGTGATGGTGATCACCCGGCCGCTGTATAAGACCGTGCAGACCCGGCTGGACCGGGTGCTGGGCCTGACCCGCGAGAACCTGACCGGCGTGCGCGTGGTGCGCGCCTTTGATAAGGAGCAGAGCGAGATCGACCGCTTTGAGGATGCCAACGCCCTGCTGACCGGGATGCAGCTGCATGTCGGCCATCTTTCGGCGCTGATGAACCCGCTGACCTATGTACTGATCAACCTTGCCATCGTGGCGCTGCTGTATGTGGGCAGCATTGAGATCAACGTGGGCGGCATGGCCTCCGGTGATGTGATTGCGCTGGTGAACTACATGAACCAGATCCTTGTGGAACTGGTAAAGCTGGCGAACCTCATCGTGCAGATCAGCAAAGCGCTGGCCTGTGCAGGCCGCGTACAGGCGGTGCTGGATACAAAGCCCGGCATGACCTTCCCCGCCGAACTTCTGGGCGAAGTGCCCGCCGACAAGACCTGCGATGCCGTGCGCTTTGACCATGTAGGCCTGACCTACGCCGGGGCGGGCGCACCCAGCCTGACCGACATCAGCTTTGCCGCCAAAAAGGGCCAGACCATCGGCGTCATCGGCGGCACCGGCAGCGGCAAATCCAGCCTTGTGAACCTCATCCCGCGCTTTTACGATGCCACCGAGGGCAGCGTGGAGATCTTTGGCCGCCCGGTGGCCAGCTACCCCCGGGACGCCTTGCGCGGCAGGGTGGCGATGGTCATGCAGAAGGCGCAGCTCTTCGGCGGCACCATCCGCTCCAATCTGCTGTGGGGCAACAAGGATGCCACCGATGCCGACCTGTGGGCAGCGCTGGAAACGGCACAGGCCGCAGACTTTGTGCGTGCAAAGCCCCTTGGGCTGGACGAGCCGGTGGAACAGGGCGGACGCAATCTTTCCGGCGGACAGAAGCAGCGGCTCACCATCGCCCGTGCGCTGGTGGGCAAACCGGACATTTTGATTTTGGACGACAGCGCCAGTGCGCTGGACTACGCCACCGACGCCGCCCTGCGCAAGGCACTGGCGGCGCTGCCCGGGGCACTGACCGTGTTCATCGTCAGCCAGCGCGCCGCCAGTTTGCAGCACGCCGACCAGATTCTGGTGCTGGATGACGGTCATCTGGTGGGCATCGGCACCCACAGCGCCCTGCGCAGCAGCTGCCCGGTGTACGAGGAGATCTACGAGAGCCAGTTCAAGAAAGGGGAGGCAGAAGCATGAGTGCAAAGGCAAAAAACAAGCTGACCCCGCAGCAGCGCAAGGCCACCCTGAACCGGGTACTGCACAAAATACGTCCGTACAGCGCCTTTGTGGTGTGCAGCCTGCTGGTGGCGGCGGTCAGCGTAGCCGCCCAGCTGTATATCCCCATCCTGTGCGGCGATGCCATTGATAAGATGCTGGGCAAAGGCAATGTAGACCTTGCCGGGGTGCTGCGCATTGCCGTAAGCATTCTGGTGGTGGCTGCCGTTGCCGCCCTTGCACAGTGGCTTTTGAGCGTGTGCAACAACCGCATTACCTTCTCGGTCAGCCGCGACCTGCGCAACGAGGCGCTGCGTAAAATTCAGACCCTGCCGCTGTCCTATCTGGACAGCCACCCCTCCGGCGATATCGTCAGCCGCATGGTGGCGGATGTGGACACCTTTGCGGACGGCCTGCTGATGGGCTTCACCCAGCTGTTCTCCGGCATCCTGACCATTTTTGGCACCCTGCTGTTCATGCTGCGGGAGAACGTGCCCATCACGCTGGTGGTGGTGTGCATTACCCCGCTGAGCCTTGTGGTGGCGGGCTTTCTGGCAAAGCGCAGCTACGGCTACTTCCAAAGCCAGAGCACCGTGCGCGGCAAGCAGACCGCGCTGGTCAACGAGATGATCGAGGGTCAGAAAGTGGTGCAGGCTTTTGGCCATGAAGCAGAGAGCCTTGCCGCCTTTGACGAAGTGAACGGACAGTTACAGGACGTGAGCCTGAAGGCCATCTTCTTCTCCAGCCTGACCAACCCCGCCACCCGCTTTGTGAACAACATCGTGTACGCGGGCGTAGGGCTTGTGGGTGCGCTGTACGCCGTGCGCGGCGGCATCACCATCGGCCAGCTCAGCGTTTTTCTGAGCTACGCCAACCAGTACACGAAGCCCTTCAACGAGATCTCGGGCGTGGTCACCGAGCTGCAAAACGCACTGGCCTGCGCCGCCCGGGTGTTTGAACTGCTGGACGCCGAAGATCAGGTGCCGGAGGCCGAAAACGCCGCCGCGTTGCAGCCGGACGGCCATGTGCAGCTGCAGGATGTTTCCTTCCGCTATCTGCCCGACCGTCCGCTCATCGAAGGGCTTTCGCTGGATGTGCAGCCCGGCCAGCGCATCGCCATCGTAGGTCCTACCGGCTGCGGCAAGACCACCCTGATCAACCTGCTGATGCGGTTCTATGATGTGAACGGCGGCAGCATCAAGGTGTCCGGCACCGATATCCGGGATGTGACCCGCGCCTCCCTGCGCGGCAGCTACGGCATGGTTCTGCAGGACACCTGGCTGCGTGCCGGTACGGTGCGGGAGAACATCGCCTACGGCAAGCCGGACGCCACCATGGAAGAGGTGATCGCCGCCGCCAAGGCTGCCCACGCCCACAGCTTTATCCGCCGTCTGCCCGAGGGCTACGATACCGTCATTGCAGAGGACGGCGGCAACATCAGTCAGGGACAAAAGCAGCTGCTCTGCATCGCCCGCGTGATGCTCTGCCTGCCGCCCATGCTGATTCTGGACGAAGCCACCTCCTCCATTGATACCCGCACTGAGGTACGCATCCAGAAGGCCTTTGCCCGCATGATGCAGGGGCGCACCAGCTTTATCGTGGCACACCGCCTTTCCACCATCCGGGAAGCAGACGTCATCCTTGTGATGAAGGACGGCCACATCGTGGAGCAGGGCAGCCACGACCAGCTGCTGGCACAGGGCGGCTTCTACGCCAAGCTCTACAACAGCCAGTTCGAGGGCGTGCAGACCTGAGAGGGCTGTTGTATCCTATCCATACTGTAATAACGAGTGGTGAAAATTCGTTTTGTTGATTAAAACAGGCTGAACTGGTACTCGTTCATAAAATGTTAATAATATATTAACATTCAGTACACCACTTTTCGGTATACATAGGGCAACAAAGGCGCGCAGTGCGCCGAACCCCCGCCAAAAAGGGCAAAAACGCGCAGACTGCTGTGGTGTGCAGTGGGTCTTGGAAATGCCCTTGGTACAGGAAAGGAAACGTTACTTATGAAAATTGGTTTTTGGGAACTTATCGTCATCGTCATCGTGGCGTTTGTGTTCATCGGCCCGGACCAGCTGCCTGTCTACGCAAAGAAGATCGGCAAGATGCTCCGCGAGCTGAAGAAATACACCGGCGCTGCTTCCGAGGAGATCCAGAAGAACGTGGTGGAGCCCCTGAATGAAATTCAGGCTCCCCTGAAAGAAGCTGTTGCCCCCCTGACCGATATCAAAAAGGATATCGACAGCAGCATGCGGGACGTGACCAAGAGCTTTACCGGCATTGGCAAGACCAGCAAGGAGGAAGCCGCCAAGAAGCTGGCTGAGACCGAGGAGGTCACCGACCTGACCGAGGACACTGTGGAGGAACTGCCCGAGCAGCCCGCCGAAGCCCCTGCTGAAACTGTGGAGGCTCCCGCCGAAAAGCCCGAGCAGCCCGCCGAGGCCGCACAGCCCGCCGCTGAGCCGGTGGCTGAGCCCGTGCAGGAAGCCCCTGCCGCAGCCGAAGAGGCCGCCGAAGCCGCACCCGCTGAGGAAGCAAAGGTGTAAGCGCCCCTACTTATTTATGGATGCACCCGCGCCCGCGGTTGCCAGATACATTCTGTAATACGCCCGCCACGCGGCGCGGCAAGAAAAAGGAGATATTTATTATGCGTATTGGTACTAATGAGCTGCTGATCATTCTGGTTGTCGTTCTGCTGATCTTTGGACCCAAGAACCTGCCGAAGCTGGGCAAGATGTTCGGTAAGACCATCAACGGCTTCAAGAAGGGCATGGAGGACGAGGACGCCGAACAGTCCGAGGAGACCGTGAAGAAGGCTGATAAGAAGGACGAAGACGAGGAGTAATTGTGGCTACAAACAAAAAGCGCAAAAAGAAAGCCGAAGTCATGGCAGAGGACGGCAGCATGACGCTGACCGGCCATCTGAAAGAACTGCGGAACCGGCTCATCATCTGCGCGGTGGTGTTTGTGGTGGGCGTGGTGGTCTCGCTGGCGTATGCAGACCGTCTGATCGATCTGCTTACCGCCATGGGCCGCGACTATTACCAGTTCGTGTCCATTGCCCCGCAGGAAAAACTGATGCAGTATTTCCGGGTGTCCATTCTGGCCGGTGTGGTGGTAACAGTGCCTGTGGCCTTTTACAACATCTACGCCTTTGCAAAGCCGGGTCTGAAAAAGAGCGAGAGCACCTTTTTCAAGCTGGTCATGCTGCTGGGTCTGATCCTGTTCTGCGTGGGCGTGCTGTTTGCCTATAAGCTCATGATGCCGTTCATGCTGCGGTTCCTCAGCACCGGCATCGAAGGTGCAGAGTACATCCAGACCACGACCAGTATCGAGAGCTACGTCAACCTCTGCCTGACCATGTTCATCATCTTTGGCTGTGTGTTCGAGATGCCGCTGATCACCATCATCCTTTCCAAGATGGGCATCATCAACCCGCAGATCCTCAAGCAGGTGCGCGGCGTAGCCATCGTGGTCATCTTCTTCATCGCCGCTGTGGTCACCCCGCCGGACATCGTGTCCCAGTGCATGGTGGCCTTCCCCATGGTGCTGCTGTACTTTGTCAGCATCTTCCTGAGCGGCATCTTCTACAAGCCGCACGATACGGACGACGAGGACGAGGAAGAAGAGGAGAGCGAGGACTGATCCCGCTTCCGTTCCGGTTTTCATCAACTGAATCAAACGCCGCTGCACGGCTGTGCAGCGGCGTTTCTTGTTGGCACGGAAACAAAAAAGCTGCCGCACAGCTTTGTGCAGCAGCCTATGAGAAAATAAAGGAGAAACGCAGGTTCAAAAACGATTATTTGCCCAGATGCCAGATATCGCGGTCGTACTCGGCAATGGTGCGGTCAGAGGAGAACATGCCCGCCTTGGCAATGTTCACAAGGCACTTGCGCCGCCAGCCCATGGGGTCGCAGGCGTAATCGCTGAGCGCCTGTCCCTTGCGCACAACGTAGGCGTTGAAGTCCGGCAGGGTCTGGAACCAGTCCTTGTGGATCAGCTCGTCATGCAGGCGGGTCAGGTTTTCGGCATGGCCGGTGGTCAGCATCTCCGGCCCGGTGAGGAAGCTGATGGCGCGGCGGATGTTGGCATCGCCCTCCACCCACTGGGCGGGGTCGTAATCGCCCACGGCGTAGCGGTGGATGACCTGATCGGAGGTCTGGCCGAAGATATAGATGTTCTCTTCCCCCACCTGCTGGCTGATCTCCACGTTGGCACCGTCCATGGTGCCCAGCGTCAGCGCACCGTTCAGCATAAACTTCATGTTGCCGGTGCCGGAGGCTTCCTTGGAGGCAAGGCTGATCTGCTCGGACAGGTCGCAGGCCGGGATCAGCTTTTCGGCGGCGGTGACGTTGTAGTTTTCCACAAACACCACCTGCAGCCACTTGGACACCTCCGGGTCTGCGGCAATGACCTTGGAGAGAGTCAGCAGCGCATGGATGATGTCTTTTGCAATGGTGTAGGCGGGAGCGGCTTTCGCGCCGAAAATGCTCACCAGCGGAGCAGCGGGCAGATGTCCTGCCTTGATCTCGTAGTACTGGTGGATGAGGTACAGCAGGTTGAGCTGCTGGCGCTTATACTCGTGCAGGCGCTTGGACTGGATATCGAACACGGCATCGGTGTTCACAGTCACCTTCTGGGTGTGCAGCAGCCAGTCGGCCAGCGCTTCCTTGTTGGCCTTTTTCACGGCGGTCAACTCGCTGAGCACCGTCTCGTCGTCGGCAAAGGCCAGCAGTTTTTCCAGTTCGGCGGCATCCTTGCGGAAGCCGGAGCCGATGTGCTTTTCCAGCGTGGCAGTCAGGCGCGGGTCGCACTCCAGCAGCCAACGGCGGAAGGTGATACCGTTGGTCTTGTTGTTGAACTTTTCCGGGTACAGCTCATAGAAGCCGTGCAGCTCGGAGTTTTTCAGGATCTCGGTGTGCAGTGCCGCCACGCCGTTGGTGGAGTGGGTAAAGTGGATGTCCATGTGTGCCATGTGCACCCGGTCGTCCTTGTCAATGATGGCAAGGCTCTCGTCCTCGGTGCGGGTGCGTGCCAGCGCATCCAGCTTTTCAATGATGGGCATCAGCTGCGGCACCACGGCATCCAGATAGGCGCGGGGCCACTTTTCCAGCGCTTCGGCCAGAATGGTGTGGTTGGTGTAGGCGCAGGTCTTGGTGACGATCTCCACGGCCTCTTCAAATTCGATGCCGCGCTCCCCCAGCAGCCGGATGAGCTCCGGGATGACCATGCTGGGGTGGGTGTCGTTGATCTGGATGGCGGCATAGTCCGCCAGATCATGGAAGTTGCAGCCCCGGGCGGCGCACTCGGCCAGAATGAGCTGTGCACCGGCAGAAACCATCAGGTACTGCTGGTACACCCGCAGACGGCGGCCTGCCTCGTCGGAATCATCCGGGTAGAGGAAGAGGGTCAGGTTCTTATCAATAGCGGTCTTGTCGAAGGCAATACCGTCATGGACGATGCTCTCGTCGATGGTGTCCAAATCGAACAGGTTCAGGGTGTTGGTGCGTCCCTCGTAGCCGGTGACCGCCAGCTTGTACAGCCGGGCGGTGTACTCCTTGCCCGCCAGTTCCACCGGGTAGGTGGTGTCGGTCTTTTCCGCCCAGCTGTGGGCAGTCAGCCACGGGTCGGGCTTTTCGTTCTGCACACCGTCCTCAAAGGACTGATGGAACAGACCGAAGTGGTACCGCAGACCTATGCCGTCGCCGGGCAGGTTCAGCGTTGCCAGAGAGTCGAGGAAACAGGCAGCCAGACGCCCCAAGCCGCCGTTGCCCAGAGAAGGCTCCGGCTCTACCTCTTCAATATCGGAAAGGCGCTTTCCCGCAGCAGCCAGTGCAGACCGGGCTTCATCGTACAGCCCCAGATTGATGAGGTTGTTGGACAGCAGCTTGCCGATAAGAAATTCGGCGCTGATATAGTACAGCTTACGCCCGGTGACCGGCTGCACGCGGTCGGCGCTCTTCTGCCGCACAAGTTCCAGCAGTGCCAGATACAGCTCCTGGTCGGTGCAGTCTGCCAGCAGCTTGCCGGTGATACTCTGTAACGTTTCGGTAAAGCTCATAAAAGCATCCTCCTTTGTTAGGGTGTATCTGAAAAGTCGAAAATTCAGTCTATTTCTTTGTTTTCAGATACACCTTACTGAAAACAGGTTTGACATCTGTACTTCAAGATATACCACATAGAACGTTCAAAATCTTGCCTAAACAGTGCAAACTATGGTACAATCCTATCATCAGGAGGTGGAACAATGCAAAATCAGGCTTCTTTGCAGGAGACAAAACAGCACGGTGCAGTGCGGTTTCCGTTCAATTTGTACCCCTGCACCATTCCGGGGGATTTTCAGCAGGTAGCACTCCACTGGCACGAGAGCATGGAGCTTGTCTTTGTCAAGCAGGGCATGGGGCTGGTACAGGTGGGCGTGGTGACCTACCCGGCCTACCGAGGGGATATCTTTCTTTTTGCCCCGGGCACGCTCCACGCGCTGCGACAGGCCGAGGGACAGCGCATGGAATACGAAAATATCATCTTTGAGCCAGAGCTTCTGGGCGGCGCAGAGGATCTTTGCGCCGAGAAATATCTGCTGCCGCTGCAAAGCGGTCGGCTGTCGCTGCCGGTGCGGCTGACCCCGAACGATTTGTGCTATCTGCAAGCCGCCGCCTGCCTGCGGGAGCTGGAGGATGCCAACCGCGCCAAGCGCCCCGGCTATGAGCTGCTGGTAAAAGGGGCGCTGCTGCGCTTTCTTGCCCTGCTCATTGCGCAGGGCAGGCAGTGTCTCTCCACCGAAACCGCCGACACCCAGCGGCTGAAAACCGTGCTGCAGTGGCTTTCGGCACATTATGCCGAGCCGCTCCGGGTAGCCGATGCCGCCGGGGTCTGCTCCTTCAGTGCCAGCCATTTTATGCGCTGGTTCCGACAGATGACCGGGCAGAGCTTTATTGCCTTTCTGAACGAGTACCGGCTGAACACCGCCGCCGAGGCGCTGCAAACCACCGATGAGACCGTGCTGACCATCGCCTCTCGGTGCGGGTTTGAGAACCTCTCCTATTTTAACCGGGCGTTCAAGGCGCATTTCGGCATGACCCCCCGGGACTACCGGAAAAAATAAGCAAAGCGCTTGACAGCTGCGGCTGTATGGCGTATGATGTGGGCAGCGGCTTTTCCCGGAGTGAAAAGTTAGTCAGTTCTAACTATTATTTTATAAGATATTCCTGAAGGAAGGTATAAAAATGATCCAGACGACCGTAGAAGTAGGCGGCATGGCATGTTCCATGTGCGAAGCCCATATCAATGACGCCGTGCGCAGTGCGTTTCCTGTGGATAAGGTCTCGTCCTCTCATGCCAAGGGCAAGACCGTGATCCTTTCCAAGGAGCCGCTGGACGAAAACGCGCTCCGCGCCGCCATTGAAGCCACCGGGTACCATGTGGGCACCATCCACAGTGCACCGTATGAAAAGAAGGGGCTGTTCTCCTTTTTCAAAAAGTAAGCACTGTCCCCCGCCGCTGCTAGCTGACTGCAGAGGTACTGCTGTACATCATTCTGCCGCAGGCCCACCGCAACATCATCCCGCAGCTGCATCGTCCGCTCCTGCAGGCGCGGCAGAAGAAGGCCGCATAAAACTGATCTCTACCAACCATTCTTCTTTTCACCTCTTTTTTGTTTTTCCCCCACAGAGAAACACCCCCGGCAGCCGCTGCGGTTGCCGGGGGTGTTTCTGTATCTTTAGATTTGCACTCGGTTTTAGTGGACAAAGCCCACGAACACCGGGCAGAGCACGGCGGTCAGCACACCGGCTACGGCAATGGAAAGGCCGCTCATGGCACCTTCCACATCACCCATCTGCAGCGCCTTGCTGGTGCCCACGGCATGGGCTGCCGTGCCGATGCCCACGCCCTTGGCGATGGGGTCGGTGATGTGGAACAGCTTGCACACGGTCTCGGCCAGCAGTGCGCCCACGATGCCGGTCACGATGACGATGGCACCGGTCAGGGCGGCAATGCCGCCCAGCTCAGCTGCCACGTCCATGCTGATGGCGGTGGTCACGGACTTCGGCAGCAGAGTAGCGTACTGCTCCTGGGTCAGGTCCATTGCCAGCGCCAGCGCAAAGGCGCTGCCCAGACTGACCAGCGTGCCCACCGAGATGCCTGCAATGATGGCAGGCGCGTTCTCCTTGAGCAGATCCAGCTTCTCATACAGCGGGATGGCCAGCGCCACCGTAGCGGGCAGCAGCAGGTAGCTTACCGGCGCGGCGCTGGTCTTGTAGTCCCCGTATGGGATATTGCACACCGACAGAAAAATGATGACAAAAATACTGCCCAGCAGCAGCGGGTTAAAGATGGCCTTGCCGGTCACCCGGTTGATGAGCACACCCAGCCCAAAGGCCGCCAGCGTAAGCAGCACGCCCCATGCCACAGAGCCGGTCAGAAAGTCGTTCAGCAGCTCAGTCATGGTCGGCCTCCTCTTTTTTATTGCGGGCGGTCAGCGCCTGCGTGGTGCGGCCTGCGGCCGCCATTACCAGCACCGTCACCGGCAGAATGGCGATCAGGATGGGCAGCAGCAGCTGTCCCATCTCTGCCCACAGCTCCATGATGCCCGCAGCGGCGGGCACGAACAGCAGCGGAAAAATACCGGTCAGGTAGGTGCCGGTCTCCTTGACCTGCTCCAGCTTTACGACCCCGGCGGTCAGGGCTGCCAGCAGCAGCACCAGACCGTACACACTGGCAGGCACCGGCAGCGGCAGTACCGCGTGCAGCACCTCGCCCAGAAAACAGAACGCAAGAATGCGCCCGAACTGAAAAATATACTTCGTGTCAGAACTCCCCTTTCTGGTCTTATGGTCTTATAACGAACAGACAACGGGCTTTTTGCCCGGAATTTTCTGTCTCACACAAAGTAAAAGTATACCGCGGACTGCCCGTCCCATCAACCGTAAATCTTGCCAAGAAGTTCTGCACCTTTTGCGCAGAACTGTACAAAAAAACGCACCGGTGCAGTTCCGGTGCGCAAGGTTCAGATCACATAATCGTTGCCGGCCTGATCCGGCAGGGCAAGGTCTGCCAGTGTGATCTTTCCGAAGTAGTCCGAGATCAGATCGTTGAGCCCCTTCCACATCTCGTAGGTGCGGCAGTTGGCCATCCGGGCGCAGGCAGAAGCGCCGGGGGTCAGGCAGCTTACCGGGGCAAGACTGCCCTCGGTGAGCATCAGGATCTCGCTTACCGTGTACTGATCCGGGCTGCGGGTCAGCCGGTAGCCGCCGCCCTTGCCGCGCAGCCCCTCCAGAAAGCCGTTCTGCACCAGCACCTTGAGGATGTTCTCCAGATACTTTTCCGAGATCTCCTGTCGGGCGGCAACTTCCTTTAAGGGAACATATTTTTCAGACTGATGCTCCGCGAGGTCGATCATCACCCGCAGCGCATAGCGTCCTTTGGTCGAAACGATCATGATCCGTACTTCCTTCCGGTTAAATTTTATTATAACCCATTATACAACAGGGTAAGTCACTTTTCAATCCCACTTTTTTCAAAAAACCCCTTGACAAGCAGGGGAAACAGGGCTATAATGCCATCAAACCCACAAACGATGTCGGTTGAAAGGTTTAGAGGGAATCGCAGCCGGGCACCCCGGCACAAGACAGGGTCATGCACCCCGTAACGATATCAGAAAGAGGGACAAGTATTATGAGCAAGATCTATACCGCCGCAGATCAGTTGATCGGTCACACCCCGCTGCTGGAGCTCAGCCATATTGAAAAGGAAGAGCAGCTGCCCGCCCACGTTATCGCCAAGCTGGAGTACTTCAACCCCGCCGGTTCTGTGAAGGATCGCATTGCCAAAAAGATGATCGACGACGCCGAGGCCAAGGGTCTGCTGAAGGAAGGCTCCGTCATCATTGAGCCCACCTCCGGCAACACCGGCATCGGTCTGGCTGCCGTGGCAGCTGCCAAGGGCTACCGCATCATCATCGTAATGCCCGAAACCATGAGCGTAGAGCGCCGTCAGCTGATGAAGGCTTACGGTGCCGAGCTGGTGCTGAGCGAGGGTGCCAAGGGCATGAAGGGTGCCATTGCCAAGGCCGATGAGCTGGCAAAGGAGATCCCCAATTCCTTTATCCCCGGCCAGTTCGTGAACCCCGCCAACCCGCAGGCACACATCGAGACCACCGGCCCCGAGATCTGGGAGGATACCGATGGTAAGGTGGATATCTTTGTGGCAGGCGTTGGCACCGGCGGCACCGTGACCGGCGTAGGCAAGTACCTCAAGAGCAAGAATCCCGATGTCAAGGTGGTGGCTGTTGAGCCCGCCTCCTCCCCTGTGCTGAGCAAGGGCACTGCCGGTGCACATAAGATTCAGGGCATCGGCGCAGGCTTTGTGCCGGATGTGCTGGACACCACCGTCTATGACGAGATCATCGCCGTGGAGAACGACGATGCCTTTGCCACCGGCCGTCTGATCGGCCACAAGGAAGGCGTGCTGGTGGGCATCTCCTCCGGTGCTGCCGTCTGGGCTGCCATCCAGTTGGCAAAGCACCCGGAGAACGCCGGCAAGAACATCGTTGTTCTGCTGCCCGATACCGGCGACCGCTACCTGTCCACCCCGCTGTTTGCGGAATAATCCCCAAAAAACTCTCCTCTCCCGCTCTGCACCCCGCAGGGCGGGAGTTTTTGTTTGGAAGCTGGACGATTTGAATGCGCTCCGCGTTGCTCTGCGCATAGTCAGCGGAATAATTATTGGATATTTCGCGTTTGTCGCGCTCTGCGGAGCGCTCCAAACGCTATTTTCACAGAAGGGGTCGTAAAGGGAACCGGCAGTTGCCGCGCTCGCTCCACAGGGGAGCTGTCGCGCAGCGACTGAGGGGCTTTTAATGGAGAAGCGAAAAAAGCGTTAAAGCGATAGCGCCGACTGGCGCAGCGCTAGCTTTTTTGTGCTTCGACTTCTTCTTTAGGTTTGTCAAGGGCGTGCAGCCCTTGACCCGTTGCGGGGTGGGTGGAGTCCAGAGGTAGGGAGGGGGGAGTCGGAACACCCCTCCCTGCCTCTGGCCCAGCGGAGCGTCTTTGCACGCTGAAAGCAGGCAGTAACTTTCCCCGCAGAGCGCACACTTTTCTGGTTCTCTTTTGGTGTCAAAAGAGAACATCCCCCGTCCTCTCCCCTTTCCCCACGCCGGATTTTATGCTACAATACCGGTAACAAAAACGTTTGGAGAAACGCCCATGCTTTATTATGCTGCCCCCATGGAGGGGTTCACGGACCGGGTCTGGCGGCAGACCCATCAGAAATGGTTCGGCGCACAAGGCGCTGCCGACCGCTATTATGCGCCGTTTATCTCCCCGCCGGAGAACCGGGTGCTCATTAAAAAGAAGATGGCAGAGCTTGCCCCGGCGGCAAACCCGGGTGCGCCGGTCATCCCGCAATTGCTGGCGAAGGACGGCGAACTGGCTGCGTGGATGATCGGTCAGCTGCGGGCGCTGGGCTATACCGAGGTGAACCTGAATCTGGGTTGCCCCGCCGGGACGGTGACTGCCAAGGGCAAGGGCTCCGGGATGCTGCGGGACCTTGCCAAGGTGGACGCCTTTCTGGACGGGGTATTCTCCCGCGCCGATGGGCCTGTCTCGGTCAAGACCCGGCTGGGTGTGGAGAAGCCGGAAGAGTTTGCCGCCATTCTGGAAATTTATAACCGCTACCCTATCTCGGAGCTGACCATCCACCCCCGGGTGATGCGGCAGCAGTATCGCGGACAGGCCGACCGCGCCGCCTTTGCCGCTGCGCTGCCCCGGTGCACCATGCCGGTGTGCTACAACGGCGATGTGACCACCGCCGCCCAGCTTCACGCGCTGGAAGAGGAGTTCCCCGCCCTGTCCGGCATCATGGTAGGGCGCGGGCTCATTGCCGACCCGGCGCTCTTCCGCAAAGCACGGGGCGGTGCGCCCGCCACCAAGGAGGAGCTGCGGGGCTACCTGACCGACCTGTACCACGGCTACACTGAACTATTTGGCAGCGCAGGCTGCGCCATCAGCCGGATGAAGGGGCACTGGTTCTACCTCATCCACTGCTTTGCCGGGGCGGAAAAGCTGGAAAAGCAGCTGAAAAAGCTGCGGGAGCCGTGGGAGTACGAGGTGGTGGTGAACCAGATCTTCACCCTGCCGCTGGTGGAAAACGATTAAAATGGTCACACAAAAAAAGCCCGCCGTCTTGCAAGACAGCGGAGCTGAAAAGGACCGTATTACACGTTAAGGTAGCTGCGCAGCATAGCCTGCAGCAGATCGTCACGATCCACCTTGCGGATCATGGCACGGGCATTCTTATAGGTCGTAATGTAGGTAGGGTCTTCGGACAAAATGTAGCCCACCAGCTGATTGACCGGGTTATAGCCTTTTTCCTTCAAAGCATCGTACACCTGTTGTACGATCTCGTGGATCTCATAGTCCTTTTTGTCGTGGATGGAGAAAATCGCGGTTGCGTCTCCCACGCAATACACCCCCTTCGGTTGAAACTAGTCTCATTGTACACGAAATGCGCCGAAACTTCAAGATAATTACGCTGGATTTGCACATCCTGCACAAAATTTCCAGCAATGTTCCGGCAAGATGAACGATGTCCGGGCGGCATTCTGCCCGCGAAAGGAGCCTTTGTATGCTTTACGGCATCGGCTGCGACCTGTGCAGCCTTTCCCATCTGGAAAAAAGCCTTTCCTCTGCTCACGCGGCGGCCTTTGTGCGCCGGGTGTACGGCCCGGCCGAGCAGGCGGCGCTGGGGCTTTGTGAAGCATCCCCTGCACCGCTGAACGCCCACCGCCTTGCCAGCGCCGCCGCAGATTTTGCTGCCAAGGAGGCCTTTCTCAAGGCGGCAGGCACCGGCCTGCGGGAGCCCTTTTCTCTATGTGAGATCGAAGCCGTCCGGCTGGAAAACGGTGCCCCGGCCTACCGCTTCAGCGGGCAGACCGCCGCATGGGTGGCGCAGCACCGGCTGCGTGCCCGGCTCTCCCTGAGCCACGAAGGCGGCATGGCGCTGGCCTTCTGCACGCTGGAAAAGGAAAACTGACTGTCCTTTGTGCATACAATGGAATATCGCCCCCGCACTGCATAAGCCGCACCCTGCCTGCGCATACTGAGAGCAGACAGGATGCGCCGGACGCATCACATAGCGGGGCACATCCTCCAGAAAAACAGGAGGGAGATTCCATGGAGGTACACAGAGGAGAAGTTTTCTACGCCGATCTTTCGCCGGTGGTGGGCTCGGAGCAGGGCGGTGTGCGCCCAGTGCTGATCGTACAGAACGAGATCGGCAACCGGCACAGCCCCACCGTGATCGCGGCGGCCATTACATCCCGGCTGGACAAGACCCGCCTGCCCACCCACATCAACATCCGGGCGGCAGACACCGGTCTTGCCAAGGACAGCGTGGTGCTGCTGGAGCAGATCCGCACGCTGGATAAGCACCGCCTGCGGGAGCGCGCCGGGCAGATCACCGCCGCCGATCAGAAGCGAGTGGATCAGGCACTGGACGTAAGCCTTGGGCTGAGCTCGTACTGAGATAAAAACGATTGGAAATGCCCTCCGCTGTGCTCTGGGCATATTCAGCGGAAAAATGATTTTTAATTTGGGGTTCTGAAAAGCCTGCGGGCTTTTCAGAACCCCTTTTTCACGGGAGGGGTCGTAGAGGAAAGCGGCAGATGCAGCACCGCTTTCTGCGAAAGCGCGGCGCTGCGGGCGGGCCCGCTCCCCCTCGGGGGAGCTGTCGCGCAGCGACTGAGGGGCTATAAATGGAGAAGCGAAAAAAGCGTTAAAGCGATAGCGCCGACTGGCGCAGCGCTAGCTTTTTTGTGCTTCGACTTCTTCTTTAGGATTGTCAAGGGCGTGCAGCCCTTGGCCCGTTGCGGGGTGGGTGGAGTCCAGAGGTAGGGAGGGGGGAGTCGGAACACCCCTCCCTGCCTCTGGCCCAGCGGAGCGTCCCTGCACGCTAAAAGCAAACAGGAACTTTCCCCACGGCGCTGCAACTGCGGTTTCTCTTCCATGAAAAAAGGGATAGCAGAGCCCACGCGGGTGTTCTGCTATCCCAAAATACATATTATTACTCGATCAGGCCGTTGAGCAGGGTCAGGCACTTGCGGCTGTGCAGCTTGCGGATGGCCTTGGCTTCGATCTGGCGCACACGCTCGCGGGTGACGCCGAAGTCGCGACCGACCTCCTCCAGCGTGCGGGGACGGCCATCGTCCAGACCAAAGCGCAGGCGGATGACCTTTTCCTCGCGGGGGGTCAGGCTCTTGAGCGCCAGATTGATCTGCTGTGCCACCATGGCGCGGTCGGCTGCCTTGCCGGGAGCCTCGGCGTTTTCGTCGGCGACGAAATCGCCCAGAGAGGAATCCTCTTCCTCACCCACGGGGCTTTCCAGACTTGCAGGCTCCTGTGCCATGCGCTGGATCTCGCGCACGCGCTCCACGCTCATGTCCATGGCCTTTGCCAGCTCCTCCGGGGTGGGCTCGTGACCGTTCTGGTACACCAGCTGGTTGGTGGCCTGACGCATCCGGTTGATGGTCTCCACCATGTGCACCGGGATGCGGATGGTACGGGCCTGATCCGCGATGGCGCGGGTGATGGCCTGACGGATCCACCAGGTAGCGTAGGTGGAGAAGCGGAAGCCGCGGTCGCAGTCAAACTTCTCGGCGGCCTTGATCAGGCCGATGTTGCCCTCCTGAATGAGGTCAAGGAAGGCCAGATTATGGCCGACATGCTTTTTGGCGATGGACACCACCAGACGCAGGTTCGCCTCGCTCAGGCTGCGGCGGGCGTTCAGGCCGTCGCGGCGGGTCTTGAGCAGCTCCTGACGGCGTTCCTCGCTCAGGGGACCATTCTCCACGGCTTCCATGGCCTTTTCCTCGTCTGCCTTCTCCTCGGCATCCTCGGCAGACTTTTCGCCGTCCTCGTCCAGATCCTCGGTGTAACTGCGGCTGTTCTCGTCCTCTTCAAAGGAGAAGCGGGCGCTGTTCTTCTTGATGTACTCCGGTGCGTCGTACTTCTGGCGGTCTGCCTGCAGAATGTGTGCAGCCTCGGCGCCCGCATGGATGCGGCGGCTCAGCTCCACCTCCTGCTCGGCGCTCAGCAGCGGGATCTGACCGATCTGCTTGAGGTAGTTCTTCACCGGGTCGTCCAGCAGCTCATCCATGGCGGCCTTCAGGTCTGCCGGGTTCTCCTCGGCATCCTCTTCATTCTCATCGGCAAGGCCCATGTCATCGTTGTTGTTCTCGGCGTTCTCCACCTCAGCAATGATGCTGTCCACGTCCAGACTCGGCTCGCTCTCCTCCTCCAGGATCTTGATGCCGCGCTCCTCCAGCAGGGTGTAGAGGGTATCTACATCCATGCGGCATTGTGCCGCCAGCGCCTTGGCCTCCTGTGCAGAGAGGGTGCCCTCGCCCTTAGTCAACAGTTCCTTCAAAGTCATGCCCATTTTTTCTCTCCTTCCCACTCCGGGGAAAATTCTGTAATATCGCCCTGTGCATCAGATCACAAGGCCGCCGTTCACCCCGAACACCTGTCCGGTGATGTATCCGGCATCCTCGCCGGCCAGAAAGACCAGCAGCTTTGCAACTTCTTCCGGGGTGCCCAGCCGCCCCACAGGGGTCTCCTCGGCCAGCGCCGCCTTGTCCTCGGCGGTAAAAGCCGCCATCATGTCCGTCTCGATGACCCCCGGCGCTACGCAGTTCACCGTAATGCCGCTGGGGCCTTCCTCCTTAGCCAGTGCCTTGGTCAGGCCGATGAGCCCGGCTTTCGCGGCGGAATAGTGCACCTCGCAGCTGCCGCCGGTCTGGCCCCACATGCTGCTCACGGTCAAAATACGGCCCTGCTTGCGGCGGATCATGCCGGGCAGCGCCAGCTGGCACAGGTGGAACGCACCGCTCAGGTTCACGTCCAGCATCCGCTGCCACTCCTCCGGGGTGATGTCGGTAAACAGCTTCTGCTGCGCGATGCCGGCGTTGCACACCAGTACATCCACCCTGCCCATGGCCTGCTCCACTGCATGGAACGCCAGCTCACAGCTGGCGCGGCTGGCCACATCGCACTGGATGGCGATGCACCCGGGCAGCTGCTGCTCCAGCGCAGCGGCGGCAGCGGCATTCTGGTGGTAGAGCACTGCCACCTGATACCCGGCTGCCGCAAAGGCGCGGGCAGCGGCAGCACCGATGCCCCGGTCGCCGCCGGAAATCAGCACCCGGCGCGCCGCAGCGGGTGCGGCAGGAGCAGGCCGTTCTTTTACAGGCTGCGGCGCAGGCTCTTCGGGCTGCGGCGGCGCAGGCTCTTCGGGCTGCGGCGGCGCAGGCTCTTCGGGCTGCGGCGGCGCAGGCGGCTGCGGCTCTGCGGGCTTTTCCAGCGTAATCACCCGGGTGGGCTCCTCCGCCACAGGTGCTGCCGGTTTTTCCAGCGTCATGATGCGGGTGGGCTCGTCCACGACCGGCTCCACCGGCGCAGCCGGCTTTACAGCCGGTGCGGCAAGAGGCTCCGGCGCGCTCTCTTCCTCCGGCACCTGAAAGGTCAGTTCAAACTCGTCCTCGTACAAGAGTGTATCCCTCCTGTTCGGTATTCTCGGCCGGGCGCAGTGCCCCAGCCGGAAAAACCCTGTGCCCATCCCCAGACAGCGCAGCGTTCCGTTTGTGTGTCCGGCAAAGGTCCGGTGCTTTGGCGTGCCTGCCTGTACTTACGATGGGTTTCGACAAGATTCCATTGAATAATATACCACAATCCAGCCCAAAAAGAAAGTGGGAACTGCAATTTTTTACGCAGTTCCCACTATTTTTCCTTATTTTCCCCTGTTTTCGGACACCGGGGGCTTCCAGCGGGGTCTGCCCGCCCGCTTTTCCCGCAGGGAAACAAAAAACGCCTGCAAAAGCTGCTGTGCCTCGGCCTCCCGCAGCCCCTTTTCCACCATCGGATGGTGGTTGAAGGGCAGCGCAAACAGGTCGGTCACCGAGCCGCAGCACCCGGCCTTGGTGTCGGCAGCGCCGTACACCACCCGGCGCAGACGGCTGTTGATGATGCCGCCCGCGCACATAGGGCAGGGCTCTAAGGTGACGAACAGCTCGCACTCCCACAGCCGCCAGCCGCCCAGCGCCTTGCAGGCAGCATCAATGGCCAGCAGTTCCGCGTGGTGCAAAGCGTTTTTCTCGGTCTCCCGGGTGTTGTGCGCCGTAGCCACCACCTCGCCGTGCCGCGCCACCACCGCGCCCACCGGCACCTCGCCCAAGGCGGCGGCTTTGGCGGCTTCTTCCAGCGCAAGACCCATCAGTTCAAAATCGGTCATGTATCCCATCCTCTCATCCCATCGCCAGCACCAGCAGGTTGTTTGCACTGTGCAGCAGCATCCCCGGCCAGAGATGTCCGGTGCGGTCTGCCAACCACCCCAGACCCAGCCCGCACACCAGTGCATAGACCATAGCGGCGACGCTGCCGTGCTGCAAGGCAAACAGCACCGCCTGCAAAAGAATGGCCTGTTCCCTGCCCAGCGGCTGCGCCCGGCGCTGCACCGCGCCCCGGAACACCCATTCCTCCGCCAGCGGAGCCAGCAGGCAGACCCGGAAAAGCCGCGCTGCGCCGCCGGGCGGCGCGGGCAGCAGCACCGCCAGCGTCTTGCCCACCAGCAGATACCCCACCGCCCAGCCAAAGGCCGAAAGCAGTGCAGCGGTGCGGGGGTTCAGCTTGTGCATGGTCGGTCTCCTCCTGCTATGGTTCGTTCCCGGTTATAGTACCATATCTGCCGCCGGGTGCGCAAGGTTTCGGCGTTCTGTCGTGGCAAATTTATGCAAAATATTGACACATCGCCCTAAATGGTGGTATAATAATTTCCAACCTTTTTAATAAAAACGTTGCGTATACTGTATTTTACCGGTAGACCGGAGGTATTATTATGATCCGTATCCTCACCGATTCCGCGTGCGATATTCTGCCCGCCGAGGCGCAGCAGCTGGGCGTGACTGTGATCCCCCTGAATGTGACGCTGGAGGACGGCACCGTCCTGCGGGACGGCATCGACATGACCCCCAGCGAATACTATACCCATCTGGCAGCCTGCCGCAAGCTGCCCACCACCAGCCAGCCCAGCCCGGAGCAGTTCGAGCGGCTGTATCTGGATGCCGCTGCCGCCGGGGACGAGGTGCTGGGCATCTTTTTGTCCGATGCGCTGTCCGGCACCGGTCAGTGCGCCAGACTTGCTGCCGACCTTGCCAACGTGGACAATGTGGTGTTCGTGAACACCGAGAACGTCTGTCTGGGACAGTCCTTGCTGGTGCGTCTGGCGGTGCAGCTGCGGGACGCCGGCAAAACCATCACCCAGATCGCTGCCGATCTGGAAAAGGCCAAGCAGCACCTGCATCTGGTGGCCGCTGTGGACGATCTGAAATACCTGCGCAAGGGCGGCAGACTGTCTGCCGCCGCCGCTGTGGCGGGCGGTATGCTGGGCATCAAGCCCATCCTCGCCGTCATAGAGGGCAAGGTGGCGCTGGCCGGTAAGGCGCGCGGTCTGCCCGGCGTGTATGTGGCGCTGTTCAAAAAGATCGATGAGATGGGCGGCATCCACCCGGACTACACCCCGCTGCTGGGCTACACCGTCAACCCCCGGGAATTGCATCCGCTGCTGACCTATCTGCAGGACAACCTGCATCTGGACGCACCGCTGGTGCGCCAGATCGGCTGCGTCATCGGCACCCACACCGGCCCCGGTGCATTCGGCATCGCGTTCTTTGATAAAGAGCTGGTGCTGGAATAAAACCTATATAAAGCAAGAACAAGACGGGCAGCCCGCAGGCTGCCCGTCTTTGTTTTTACCTGTGAAAAAGTAGTTCCGAAACGCCCGCAGGCGTTTCGGAACTACAAATAAAATATTCTTTCCGCTGATTATGGCCAGAGCAAAGCGGAGGCCATTCCAAATCGTCCCGCCTTGCCCTTACAGCACCGCGTCCGAAATGAGCTTGCCCAGCAGCAGAACCAGCACCACCAGCATCATGGGGCGAATAAAGCGGGCACCCTTTTTCAGGGCAAAATGGGAGCCCAGCAGGTTGCCCAGAATGTTGCTGACGGCGCAGGGGATGCCGATGTGGAACACCACCAGACCGTTCATCAGGTAGGTGAACAGACTGGCATAGTTGCTGGCCAGATTGAGCACCTTGCCGTTGCCGTTGGCGGTGCGCAGATCAAAGCCCATCAGGGTGGTAAAGGCAATGATGGCAAAGGTGCCGGTGCCCGGACCCATAATGCCGTCGTACAGGCCGATGCCCAAACCGATGGCCAGCGCCAGTAAAATCTTTTTCAGGTCCAGCGTGCCGTCGTCCCGGTTCTCATCCGGCAGGTTGCGCTGCCACAGAATGATGACCGCCGCCACCGGCAGGATGATGAACATCATGGTGCGCAGCATCTCATCGCTGAGCAGCAGCACGATGTGCGCGCCCAGCGCACTGCCCGCAAAGCTGCCGATGGCTGCAAGAACGCCCACCTTCACGTTCATGGCACCGCTTTTGAAAAAGCTTGCCGTGGCAAAGGTCGTGCCGCAGGCGGCGCTGAACTTGTTGGTGGCATAGGTGTAGTGGGGCGGCAGCCCGGCAAACAGATAGGCCGGCAGACTGATCAGCCCACCGCCGCCGGCTGCCGAATCCACAAAGCCTGCAAAGCCGGTCATCAGCATGAGGAACGCCATCATCCACGGCGAGATCGTGATACCCATTGTTATAATTCCTCTTATCTTTCCAAGTCGTTTGTTCTTTTTCAGGGGACGCGCGCCTCAGACCATATAAAACCTCCCCTCGCAGGGCAATACACAGCCCGGGATACCCGCGCACAGCAGGGCATCTCCGGGCACTTTTTGCAATTTTTCGACTTGATATTACAGATTGTTTTTAAAGAAGCGGTATGCGTTGCGCCAGTAGATGGCCTCCACCTCGTCCTCGGTAAAGCCCTCGCGGCGCAGCGCCTCGGCCAGCAGCGGCATATCTGCCGCCGTTTCCAGCTCGCGCTGACCGCCAATGCCGTCAAAATCGCTGCCAAGGCTGATGACCTCAATGCCGCCCACCTGCTTGAAGTGTGCCGCGTGCTTTGCCAGCCGCTCCACCGTGCTGCGGCAGAGCTTGGGGTGTGCCGAGTCTGCGTCCACAAAGGAAGCGCAGTAGTTCAGCCCTGCAATGCCGCCTTTTTCTGCCAGTGCGCGGATCATCTCATCGGTCAGGTTGCGGTTGTGGGGCGACAGGGCACGGCAGTTGGAATGGCTTGCCGCAAAGGGGCGGGTGCTGTGGTTTACGATATCCCAGAAGCCCTTATCGGAAAGGTGGCTCACGTCTGCGGTGATGTGCAGCTTTTCCATCTCTTCCAAAAAGGCAAAGCCCCGCTCGGTCAGGCCGGTCTCGGTATTGGCCACCAGCGGCCCGCCGGGGTTTGCGTTGGGGGCTGCCAGCTCGTTGGGGTAGTTCCAAGTCAGGGTCATCATGCGCACGCCCAGTTCCTGCAGCCGCCGCAGCACGCCCAGACTGCCCTTGCAGCAGCCGCCCTCTTCCACCGTCAGCATGGCGCTGAACTTGCCCTCGGCGCGGTTGCGCTCAAGGTCGGCGGCGGTGTACACCGGAGCGATCTTTTCCGGGTAAGCCGCCATGAGCCGCTTGAAGATGTCGATCTCCTCCAGCACGCTTACCAGCGGGTCGGCTCCGGGGGCGGGGTCGGCCAGATTCACATAGGCCGCAAAGCATTGCAGCAGATAATCCCCCTGCTGCAATTTTTCAAGGTCGATATGCAGATCGTTGTGCAAAAAGCTTTTTGGTGCGCCCGCCTTTTCGGCGCGGCGCAGCTCGGACAGGGTATCGCAATGCAGATCCCAAACCTTCATGATGGATCCACTCCTTTATGCTTCTTCTCCCAGCAGCTGCAGCAGCTGTTCGGGGTTCATGGACAAAATCGCGCCGTCTGCCCCACCGGTAACGGTGTCGGCCAGCGACTGCTTGGCCTGTTGCAGCTCCACGATCTTTTCCTCAATGGTGTCCTGCGCGATCAGCCGGTACACCTGCACCGGGTTGCGCTGACCGATGCGGTAGGCGCGGTCGGTGGCCTGATTCTGCGCGGCAAGGTTCCACCACGGGTCGTAGTGGATGACGATATCAGCGGCGGTCAGGTTGAGACCTGTGCCGCCCGCCCGCAGCGAGATCAGAAAGACGTCCGCCTCGCCCTGATTGAACCGGCGCACCTGCTCGGCACGCACCGGCTTCGGGGTAGAGCCTTGCAGGGTGAAGTGGCTCACCCCGGCTTCGTCCAGCCGCTTTGCCAGCAGCTCCAGCATGGAGGTGAACTGGCTGAACAGCAGAATGCGGTGCCCGCCCGCCACTGCCTCGGTGACAAGCTCCAGACAGGCTTCCAGCTTGGCGCTGCTGCCGGTCCAGTTGTCCGCCACAAGGCGCGGGTCGCAGCAGATCTCCCGCAGCCGCATCAGCACGGCAAACACGGTCATCTTGTCCTCCGGCTTTGCCGCCCGCAGCTTTTCGCGGGCGTCCACCACCGCTGCCAGATACAGCTTGCGCTGCTCGGTCTCCAGCTCAACGCGGCGCACATTCTCGGTTTTGGGCGGCAGCTCCCGCAGCACCTCCGACTTCATGCGCCGCAGGATGAAGGGGCCGGTGAACTGGTTCAGCCGCCGCACGGCGTTGGCATCCTCGTCCTGCACGATGGGCTTTTCAAACCGGGCGCAGAAGGTCTTGTAGGGAGGCAGATACCCCGGCATCAAAAAGGAGAAGATGCTCCACAATTCGCCCAAGCGATTCTCCACCGGGGTGCCGGTCAGGGCAAAACGCACCCGGCTGTTCACCCGGCACACCGCCTTGTATTTCTGGGTGGTGTGGTTTTTGATGGCCTGCGCTTCGTCCAGAATGCAGGCGTAAAAGCTTTGCCCGGCATACAGTTTTTCGTCCCGGCGCAGCAGGTCGTAGCTGGTAATGACGAGATCCGCCTGCGCCCACCCATCGACCAGCGTGGCGCGATGGGCGGCATCGCCGTCCATGGCAACGCTTTGCAGCTGCGGGGTGAACTTCTGGCATTCTTCCTGCCAGTTCAGCACCAGCGACGCCGGGCAGACGATAAGGCTGGGCAGCTGCTGCCCGCCCTCCTTCATGGCCAGCAGGTAGCTGAGCACCTGCACGGTCTTGCCCAGACCCATATCGTCGGCCAGAATGCCGCCCATGCCGTAGCCATCCAGTGTGCGCAGCCAGCGGTAGCCGTCCCGCTGGTATTTGCGCAGGGTCTTTTGCAGGGAGAGCGGCGGGGTATACTCGCTGTCCCGCACGGCGTGGAAGCTGCGGCTGATGCGCCGGAAAGCATCGTCCCGGTCGAACCGCAGACCGTTCTGCCCCGAAAGCGCCCAGTCCAGCGTGGGGGCGCGGTAGAGCGGCAGGACGGCGTGGCCGTCCTTCAGCTTTGCGCCGGAAAGCTCCAGCGTGTCGTTCAGCTCGTCCAGTCCTTCCAGACTGTCGTCCAGCCGCAGCAGACTGCCGTCCCGCAGACGGTGGTAGCGTTTTTTCTGATGCAGGGACTGCAAAAGCTCCCGCAGCTCCTCCACCGGGAAGGCACCGGTGTCTACTTCCAAGTCCAGCACGCTGCCGTGCACCGACACCCCTACCGAAATTTTAGGCGGGGCAGCCTGCAAATTGCGGAAGGCATCGGTCTGGTACACCTCGCCCATGGCCAGCAGGGCGGGAATGCCCTCTTCCAGCAGTTGGAAAAGCGCCTCCTCCCCGGAAATGCTGTAATGCCCCGGCTTGCCGGTCTCGGGTTCCAGATAGGTTTCCAGCAGCCGCTTTGCCCGGTTCTCGGTGCGGGCATCCCGCAAAAGGTCGGGCGGCACCGGCTCGCCGGGGGCTACCCTGTCCTCGCCGTACAGAAAGACCGGGTAAGCCGTGACGGTAAGCCCTCGGTCGGCATCCAGATAAAACTGCACCACCGGTTCCAGCGGGATCTGGTTCAGCAGCAGCCGGTCGGGGTCCACGATGTTGACCCGGTTGCCCAGTTCCGGCAACACATAGCTGCAAAAAGCGGCGGCGTCCGCGCTGGTAAAGAACAAACTGCGCCCGCCAAAGGTATCCAGTACCGGCAGCACCCGGCGGCATTCCTCCCGCTGCATCCGCCAGAGGGTGGTTTCGCCCAGCAGATAGGCATAGTCCAGTCCCTGCACCCCGCTGAGCACCGGGGTACAGCTTAGCTGCACGCCGCCCTTGCGGCGCTCCACCTTTAAGCTGATGACCGGCAGACCCTCTTTAAGGGTATAGCCGCCCACGACGCCCTCGGCGGCGTAAAGCTCCACAAGGGCATCCAGCCCCTCGCCGGTCAGCGGCAGACCGCCCGCCGGGCCTTTATCCCAAGCGGAGCGCACCGTGCCCTCGGCTTCAAACGCCTGCCGGGCGCTCACCTGACTGCGCAGCAGCCGCAGCAATTGCTGCGCATCCGGGGCAAAAGCGTCCCACCGGTGCACAAAGGCCAGCGATTTGCCGTAGCTGACGCTTTCGCCCTGCTCGATCGCATCCAGAAACTGCGGGATGCTTTTTACCAGATACTGCCGCCCGCCGATGCCGTCCGAGACCCGCAGCCGCAGCCAGACACGGCCATTGTGCACCGTAAGTTCCGGTTCCAGCAGAGCAAAGCCGGTGCGCTGGGCAGCGGGCGGGGGCAGGGGCTGCGCGTCCTCCCGCTGGTAGCGCTTCAGCAGCAGCTGGGCCTCATAGTCGGTCTCCGGCTCCTCGCCCCGCCACTTGCGGCCGAACAGCATATCCAGCCCGGCGCTGTAACTGTCCTTGCGGGGTTCGGTGCTCAAGCCTGCCACGCCCCGCTGCACCCCGGGGATGCTCTCCGGCTTTTTTTCCGGGGCAGGCGGGTTCTTTTCCGCGTCCTGTAATAGCAGCGCACCGATATGCTTGCAGTAGGTGCCGTCGCCGTTTTGATTATAGGGGCAGTCGCAGGAGGCGCTGACAAAGCTGCCGTTTTCCCGCAGCCAGACCTGTGTATAATAGCAGTCCGGCCCGCTGCCCTGCACCAGTGCTGTCAGGTGCCGCACCCCGTCCTCATTGGTGGTGCAGCTGCTTTGCAGGATGCGCTTGCGGTACTTCTGTGCCCGCTCAAAAATGCTTTTGCCCAGCAATGCGCGGATTTCCTGTGTGTCCATGTGGTCTCCCTCCCCTGTGCTGTCGCGGCTCCGGTCTATTCTATAAGAATACCGCGTTCCACCCCGGGATGCAAGGGCAGAAGGGTAAAAAACGTTTAGAAAGCGCGGGGCGGGACGATTTTGAATGGCCTCCGCTTTGCTTTGGCCATCTTCAGCGGAAAAATTATTTTTATATAGAGCAATACCGGAGCGTCTGCGGACGCTCCGGTATTGCATTTTTCACGGGAAAGGCCGTAAAGGCAAACGGCATTTATCGTGTTATAGTAAGTTCACAACCGCTCAGCCCTGTTTTTCTGCGGGGGCTGTGCCGTGCTTGCGGGTCTTGAGGTGGTACATTTCCTGATCGGCTTTATCGATCAGGTCGTGCACGGTGGCGATGTCCGGCTCAAGGCGGGCGCAGCCGATGCTGATCTCGATCTGATAGGGCTTGCCGGAGGCGGCGTTGGCGGCATCCAGCTCTCGCTGGATGGAGGCGATCAGGGTGCGCACCTCCACGCTGTTGCAGCCGCAGGCGATGCAGAATTCATCGCCGCCGTAGCGCGCCAGCACGCCGTTATAGTTGGCGCACACCTTTTTCAGGATGCCCGCCAGCAGCACCAGTGCGGCATCGCCCTCCAAGTGGCCGTATTCATCGTTGATGTGCTTGAAGTGATCCATGTCCATCATGAGGAAATGCAGCGAGCGGTTGGGGTGGCGGCGGTAATAGGGCAGCTCGCTTTCCAGATAGCGCAGCGCCACGATACGGTTGCTGACGCCGGTCAGGGTGTCCACTGTGAACTTGGTCTGCAGCACCAGCACATACACGCACACCAGCCCCAGCGTAATGCCGCAGCACAGCAGCCCGCGCCCGGGCAGCCAGCCTTGCAGCAAAAAGCCTGACGCCGGCGCAAGCGCGAGCAGCAGCAGGGTTTTCAGTTCCTCCTTGGGTGTTTCCTGCTTCCAGTGGCTCAGCGTCCAGCTGCAGCGGAGAAAGGCTGCTGCCAGATAGGCAAGCCCCACCAGCTTCGCCCCCCAGAACAGGGTGCTGCCCCGCAGCCCCTCTGCGTCCAGATAGCAAAAGCCGTTTTCGTCCCGCGCTGTCAGCAGCACCAGCAAAAGCAGTGTCACCGGTGCGGCGCTGAGTGCCAGCCTGCGGCCGTCCTCCATCCATGTACGCCCCAGCTCTGCCTCCACATACAAAAACACCAGCTGGCAGCAACACGCCGCCAGCAGATAAAACAAAATACTGCCCCCGGCGTTCAGCTGGTAGGTCAAGGGGATGCCCAGATCCTCCCACGCGCCCAGCTGCGCCAGCGCACTGCCATAATCTACGATCGTCAGCGTCCCGGCAAACCACAGCAGCGCCGTAAACAGCCGCCCGGGCAGACTTTTATCCCGCATTTTCTGCTGCGCCCGCAGCAAAACCGCCAGTGTGACCAGACAGAACCCACTGACCTGAGTATGCGCAATCGCATCCATGCCGCAACGCTCTCCTTTATCCTAGGGCGGCTTTGCGCCGTCCCGACCCTTTTCCGCTCTTCCAACGTTCCTTTTTCGCGCAAACCCATTGTACCAAATCCATAACAAATATGCAACAAAAACTGAAAAATTCATACAAAAAAAGACACCGGAACGTCTTTCGGCGTTCCGGTGTCTTTTGAACTCAAATCACTTTGCCTGCGGATGGGCGGCATCGTTGCGCAGGGCGCTTTCGCGGATCTTTTCCAGCGTCTGCTCGCTGAGGATATGCTCTGCCTTGCAGGCGTCCTCGGCGGCGGTCTGCTCGTCCACGCCCAGCTGCACAAAGAAGTGGGTCAGCAGCTGGTGGCGGCTGTAAATGCGCTGAGCGATCTCCAGCCCGGGCTCCAGCAGGGTCAGGTTGCCTTCGCCGTCCACCGCGATATAGCCGTTCTCCCGCAGCTTTTTCATGGCGATGCTCACGCTGGCTTTGGTAAAGCCCAGCTCATTGACAACGTCAATGGAGCGCACTTTGCCCATACGCTGGCTCAGCATCAGGATCGTTTCAAGATAATCTTCTGCGGACTGGTGGATCTGCATGGTTTGTCCGGCCTCCTGCCTTATTCCCTCTGGGGGATTTTTCCGACAGGAGATGTGTACCCTCTGTCGTATGTTAAAGGATATCACACTTTTGCGGATGATGCAAGCAATTCGCAGCAAGTTTTGTTAAACTAACCATATTTTTCTGCACAGAACTGCTGTTTTGCCGGTTTTACACCGCCCCTGTTTTGTGCAAAGGGTGCAATTTACAGCGCAGCCAGATAGGCCGCAGGGCCTTCCTCGTACAGGTCGCCGCCGTGGGCGTCCAGCACAACGGTCAGGGGCATATCCTGCACGGTCAGGCGGCGCACCGCCTCACAGCCCAAGTCCGGCCATGCGATCACTTCCAGCGTCTGCACACTTTTTGCCATCAGCGCACCGGCGCCGCCCAGCGCAGCCAGATATACCGCGCCGTTGCGCACCACAGCTGCCTTGACGGCGGCATCCCGCTTGCCCTTGCCGATCATGATCTTGTTGCCAAGATCCAGCAGCCGGGGGCTCATGGCGTCCATGCGCCCGCTGGTGGTAGGCCCTGCCGAGCCGATGACCTCGCCCGGGCGCTCCGGGGTGGGGCCTACATAATAGATGGCGCTGCCTTCCAGATCAAAAGGCAGGGTCTCGCCCTTGTCCAGTGCCTCCATCATCCGCTTGTGTGCCTGATCCCGGGCGGTGTACACCACGCCGGAAAGCAGCACGGTATCCCCCGCTTTCAGCGGGGCAAGATCCTGCGCGGTGCAGGGGGTAGTCAGTCTGTATTCCATTCTTCTCCCCTCCTTACAGCTCCGCGCTGGCGCGGCGGGTCACATGACAGGAAACGTTCACAGCCACCGGCAGACCCGCCACATGGGTGGGCATCTGCTCAATGGCAAGGCCAAGACAGGTGGTCTTGCCGCCAAAGCCCTGCGGGCCGATGCCCAGTGCATTGATGGCGGTAAGCAGCTCCTGCTCCAGTTGGGCGTAGTAGGGGTCGGGGTTGGGGATATCCAGCGGACGCAGCAGCGCCTTTTTGGCCAGATACGCCACCTTGTCAAAGCTGCCGCCCACACCGATGCCCAGCACGATGGGCGGGCAGGGGTTGGAGCCAGCCAGCTTTACGGTATCCACCACGAACTTTTTAAAGCCCTCCACGCCGTCGGCGGGCTTGAGCATCTGGATGCGGCTCATATTCTCGCTGCCAAAGCCCTTGGGTGCCACCGTGATGCGGCAGCCCTCGCCGTCCACCAGATGCACCGTGATGGCCGCCGGGGTGTTATCGCCGGTGTTGCCCCGGCGCAGCGGGTCGGCCACGATGCTTTTGCGCAGGTAGCCGTCCGTATAGCCCCGGCGCACGCCCTCGTGGATGGCGGCTTCAAAGCTGCCGTCAATGTGCACATCGGTGCCCAGCTCCACGAACACACAGGCCATGCCGGTGTCCTGACAGATGGGCAGGTCTTTCTCCTTTGCAGCGCCAAGGTTCGACCACAGCAGGTCTAACGTGTTCTTTGCCAGCGGCCACGGCTCTTCTTCCCGCGCCTTTTCCAGCGCTGCCTGCACGTCCTGCGGCAGCTGAGTGTTGGCCTTGATGCAGAGCTGCGCCACCGTATCCGTAATGCTCTGTGCGGAGATCGTTCTCATGCCTGTGTCCTCCGCTTACAGCCGTGCAACGCCGGTCTCGCGGGCAGCCTTTGCCACGGCATTTGCCACAGCCTCGGCCACACGGGGGTCGAACGCGCCGGGGATAATGTTCTCCTCGCTGCGGTCGGCATCGGTGATGAGGTCTGCAATGGCGTAGGCAGCGGCCAGCTTCATCTCATTATTGATATCCCGGGCGCGGACGCTGAGCGCGCCCTTGAACAGGCCGGGGAAGCACAGCACGTTGTTGACCTGATTGGGGAAGTCGCTGCGGCCGGTAGCCATCACGCGCACGCCGCCCGCCTTGGCTTCATCCGGCATGATCTCCGGGGTGGGGTTTGCCATGGCAAAGACGATGGCGTCCTTGTTCATGGTCTTGCACAGCTCAGTGGTCAGGATGCCGGGCTTGGAAACGCCAATGAACACGTCGGCGCCTTCCAGTGCTTCCTTCAGGCCGCCCTTGACCTGACGGGGATTGGTCACCTCGCCCAGCCAGTTCTTGTGGGCCTCGGCGCTGTTGCAGCCCTTGTACAGGGTGCCGAACTGATCCACTGCAATAATGTCCTTTGCGCCTGCGGTCATGAGCATCTTGATGATGGCGGTGCCGGCAGCGCCGGGGCCGTTCAGGACGATGTGCACGTCCTCCATCTTCTTATTCACCACCCGCAGGGCGTTGATGAGGGCAGCAGTGACCACGATGGCGGTGCCGTGCTGGTCATCGTGGAACACGGGGATGTCCAGCTCCCGCTCCAAAGTCTCCTCGATCTCGAAGCACTCGGGGCTCTTGATATCCTCCAGATTGATGCCGCCAAAGGTGGGCGCAATAGCCTTGCAGGCAGCAATGACGCTGGCAGCGTCGTGGGCGTCGATGCAGATGGGGAAGGCATCCACGCCGCCAAACTCCTTGAACAGCACGGCCTTGCCCTCCATGACCGGCAGACCGGCCTCCGGGCCGATATCGCCCAGACCCAGCACGGCGGTGCCGTTGGAGACAACGGCCACCATGTTGCCCTTGAAGGTGTACTTATATACATCATCGGGGTTTTCCTTGATCTTGCGGCAGGGCTCGGCCACACCGGGGGTGTAGGCGGTGGACAGGTCGTCACGGGTGGCGACCTCCACCTTGCTCACGATGCCCACCTTGCCCTTGTGGGTCTCGTGCATTTCCAGAGCTGCTTTATTGTAATCCATGGTTTTATCCTCCAATTTCAGCAAAAGGCTTTCCCCCGCAGGGAAAGGCTCATACAGTTTTATTGTAACAGAACCGTCCGGGTATTTCCACCGGTTTTGCGGCATTTCCCGCCTCAAAGCGGGCAAAAGTGATACCTGTGCCGGGCGACATTTGTGGAATTTTCGCAAAAATCTTTTCTTTTCGCATTTTTCCGTTATAATAGGATGGTATAATATTTGCATTCTCCGTGAAAACGGTCTGCTATTTTTAGGAGGTATCTCTTTTGAAACGCATTACCAAGATCCTGTTGTGTGTGCTGTGCGCGGTGGCTGCTGTGCTGTGCGTAGCTGCGGCCTGCTTTATGCTGCTCAAAAAGCAGGGCAGCACCACGGCATCCTCTGCCGCATCCGGCGCAAGCGTGTCCATCTACGGCAAGGTGTCGGATTTCGACTACGCCAACTTCGATTATTCTGAGGGGCTGGACGATAACGGCCACTGGACCGGCATCCGCGCACTGGACTATGTGACGCTGCCGGAGGATGTATCCGCGCTGCCGCTCTCCAAAGCCGATATCGAGCCTACCGAGACAGAGATCCAGACTCAGATCGACACCTTGCTGAACCAGTACGCCACCACCCAGACCATCACCGACCGGGCAGCCCAGAGCGGCGACACCGTGAACATCGACTATTCCGGCGCGGTGGATGGCGTAGCCTTTACCGGCGGCACCGCCACCGGCTATGACCTGACGCTGGGCAGCCACACCTTCATTGACGGCTTTGAGGATCAGATCATCGGCCACAACATCGGCGACACCTTTGATGTGACCGTTACCTTCCCGGAGGGCTACGGCGACTCCACCGACGCTGAGGGCAACACCATCACCCTCAGCGGCAAGGAGGCCGTGTTCAGCGTGACCCTGAACGCCATCACCCAGAGCGTTGTGCCCACCCTGACCGACGAGTGGGTGGAGACCAATTTTGCCGCCAGCGACGACCTGCACACCGCAGACGCCCTGCGCCAGTACTTTGACAGCGCCCTGTACGCCAACAATCTGGACAACGCCGCGATGGACTATCTGCTCACGAACTCCACCTTTAAAGAAGTCCCCAACCAGATTACGGACTACTACATCCGTATGTTCCTGAACTACCACTCTCAGCTGGCTACCAAGTACGGCATGGAGCTGGACGCCTACGCACAGGCCAAGGGCTACGCCGATGCCGACGCGATGCTGGCAGATTCCGATTCCTACTTTGAGCATCTGGCCAAGCAGGATCTGGTCTTTCAGGCCATTGCGGAGCAGCTGGACATCACCCCCACACAGGAGCAGATCGACAGCGCCAACAGCTCCTACGCCGACACCTACGGCGCACAGCGCAGCATGCTGAACGCTTTGCAGCTGGCAGTGCTGGACAAGGTGGAGGAAAGCGCAGTGCTTTCCTGACAGCATCTATAATTTTAGAAACCCGGAGCGTCTGCGGATGCACCGGGTTTTTCTTTTTCACGAGAGGGGCGTGAAGGGAAGCAGCAGATGTAGCGTTGCCGCTATGGCATCTTTCTGCTTTCTTTCAGCGTGCAAAGACGCTCCGCTGGGCCAGAGGCAGGGAGGGGTGTTCCGACTCCCCCCTCCCTACCTCTGGACTCCACCCACCCCGCAACGGGCCAAGGGCTGCTCGCCCTTGACAAACCTAAAGAAGAAGTCGAAGCACAAAAAGCTAGCGCTGCGCCAGTCGGCGCTATCGCTTTAACGCTTTTTTCGCTTCTCCATCCATAGCCCCTCAGTCGCTGCGCGACAGCTCCCCCTTGGGGGAGCGGGCACGCCCTGAAGCCTTCTCGTTGTTCCTAACACTTTAGCAACGAACGTAACGGCTTGGCTCTCCCTTCGGGAGAGCTGGCGCGGGAGCGCCTGAGAGGGTTTCAAATCGGCGGAGCCGGAAAAAACAGTTAAAAGATCTTCACGCCGAACAGGCGTGAATCTTCAGTTTTTTCCGGTGGAGCCCTCCTCTTTGGGGTTAAAAGGGGCGAGTAGCCCCTTTTTCGTGGCTCCAGCGCGTCGAAATCGCTGGTGGTTTTCTGGTTCTCTTTTGCCACCAAAAGAGAACATCCCTCGGCAAGCAGAACCTTCCCTGCGGAGCGCATTCAAAATCGTCCCACACAGTCAAAAGGCCGCTGCACGGTGAGGTGCAGCGGCCTTTGGTTTTCCACATTTTTACTTCGCGGTGTTGATAAAGCTGCGGTTGTCCCACAGGTACTTGATGCCGGAAATGGCGGTCACAGCGGCCACCAGCCAGCACAGGGCGATAGAGACCACCACCACGATGGAGACACTGTCCACCGTACCGCGGTAACTCAGGGCAGTGCCGAAGAAGTAGAAGATGATGCTCAGCATCTGCAAGACGGTCTTTACCTTGCCCCACATGTTGGCGGCGATGACCTTGCCGTCCTTGGCACCGGCGGCCACCATGCGCAGGCCGGACACCGCAAACTCGCGGGCCAGAATGATGCACAGCACCACGGGGCTGCACACGCCGTCCCGCAGCATGTAGATGAAGGCCACGGTGGTCAGCAGCTTGTCGGCCAGCGGGTCGGCAAACTTGCCGAAATCCGTGACCATGTGCCACTTGCGTGCCAGATGGCCGTCCAGATAGTCGGTAAAGCTGGCAGCAGCGAACACGATGCCGGCCAGCAGGTAGAAGGTGGGGTTGAAAGTGCCGTCTACGATGCCGTCCAGACCGGTCAGAGACACAAAGATCATGAACACCGGCACCAGAATAATGCGGGTCAGGGTAAGTTTATTGGGCAGATTCATAGATTTTATCCTCCAATTCGTTATTTTACGACTGTACCATACAGATCGTAAAGGTCGCTGTCCTCTACCAGCACATCATAGAACTGGCCGGGGTACAGCGGTTCCTCGCTGGAAACGCAGACGCAGCCATCCACCTCCGGCGCATCGCCGGTGGTGCGGCAGAGGTACAGACCGTTTTCCTCGTCGATGCCGTCACACAGAACGTGCACGGTCTGGCCCACCTTTTCGGCCTGCTTCTGCGCCATGATGCCGGTCTGGATCTGCATTACCAGCTCGGCGCGCTTATCCTTGACCTCCTGCTCGATCTGGCCGTCCATCCGTGCTGCCACAGTGTTCTCCTCGGCGGAGTAGGCAAAGCAGCCCAGACGGTCGAACTGCACCTCCTTGACGAAGTTGCACAGATCCTCGAACTGCTCCTCGGTCTCGCCGGGGAAGCCCGCGATCAGGGTGGTGCGCAGGGTGATGCCGGGGATCTCGCGGCGCAGCTTGCCGATGACCTCCAGCAGCTCCGCACGGGTGGAGCGGCGGTTCATGTTCTTGAGGATGGTATCGTTGCAGTGCTGGATGGGCAGGTCGAGGTAGGGCACAACCTTCTCGTTGCGCTTCATGGCGGCGATAAATTCATCGGTGATGCGCTCCGGGTAGGCGTACATGATGCGGATCCATTCCAGTCCCGGCACCTTGTTCAGCTTATCCAGCAGCTCACAGATGCTGCCGGGCTTGCCCCAGTCCTCACCGTAGGCGGTGGGGTCCTGCGCCACAACAATAAGCTCCTTCACGCCCTCACCGGCCAGCCAGCGGGCTTCGGCAACGCAGTCGGCCATATCGCGGCTGTGCAGCGGGCCACGAATGCCCGGGATAGCGCAGTAGTGGCAGCGGTTGTTGCAGCCCTCGGCGATCTTTAAGTACGCATAGTGGGCGGGCGTGCCGATGACGCGCTTGCCGCCCAGCGGGAAGTCCTTTTTGGCACCGTAGCTTTCCAGATGGTTCTCCCCATGGAACAGCCGCTCCACGATGGTATCAATGGCCTTGTTGGAGGCGCAGCCTACAACGGCGTCCACCTCGGGGATCTCTTCCTCGATCTGGCTGCGGTAGCGCTCGGCAAGGCAGCCGGTAACGATGACCTTCAGGTTCGGGTTCTGCTGCTTATAAGCGCAGGCTTCCAGAATGTTTTCAATGGCTTCGGTCTTGGCGCTCTCGATAAAGCCGCAGGTGTTCACAAGAATGACATCGGCTTCGGCCAGATCGGCCACAGTCTCGTGCCCGGCAGACAGCAGGATGTGCACCATCACATCCAGATCCACCTGATTCTTCGGGCAGCCAAGGGAAATACACGCAATTTTCATAAGGGATGATACTCTCTTTCTCTTTTGAGGGATGCTTTTGATTTTGACGATTTAAAGATTTAAAATGCGCTCCGCGTTCGCTTTGCGCATAGTCAGCGGAAGAACTATTTTAAATTTTGGGGTTCAGAAACGCCTGCGGGCGTTTCTGAACCCCATTTTCACGGATGGGGTCGTAACGGAAAACGGCATTTGCAGCGCCGCTTTCTGTGAAAGCATGGCGCTGCGGGCGAGCGCTTGCTCCCCCTCGGGGGAGCTGT